>JBBQWB010000102.1:0-10528 GCA_038210985.1 Bacteroidales bacterium | reverse complement strand
GAAGTAGTAACATAGTTAGGACCTGCGAAACCAAATTTCATAGAGATATGACCAGCGGCAATATCACCTATTACTTTAGGAATGAAAAATGGATTAAAACGAGGGATATTTCCGCCACTAACATACGATGATATTTCATCAATAAAAGTAGTAAACCCTCCAATACCAGTTCCCCAAATAACTCCAATTCTATCTAAATCGACAGATTCGAGATTAACTTTTGAGTCTAAAACAGCTTGCTCGGCAACAACCAAAGCATATTGTGTAAACAAATCTAATTTTCTAGCTTCTTTGCGGTCGAAATGCTGAGAAGGGTCAAAGTTTTTAACTTCACATGCGAAATGCGTTTTGAACTGCGTGGCATCAAAACGCGTGATACCAGCGGCACCACTAACCCCGTTTTTCAATCCGTTCCAATATTCTTCAACGGTATTTCCAATCGGGGTAAGGGCTCCTAAACCGGTAACAACAACTCTTTTTAGCTCCATTAAGGAAAAAGTGTTTGTTACTAAATAAAATTAATTTGCATTGTTCTCGATATAGGTAATAGCATCACCTACAGTAGAAATTTTTTCGGCTTGATCATCTGGAATAGCAATATTGAATTCTTTTTCAAATTCCATAATTAATTCCACAGTGTCTAAAGAATCTGCACCTAAATCATTAGTAAAACTTGCTTCAGGTACAACTTCATTTTCATCAACGCCTAATTTATCAACGATGATAGCTTTAACTTTTTCTGCAATTTCAGACATAATTTTTGTTTTTTTATTTGACTCTGCAAAATTAATCTTTTTTTATTACTTCATCCTTAATTTTGCAATTTTACGTTTTTATGATAGTAAACAGTTTATTTTCAAACAAATACAATTGTTAAAATTTATTAAAATCACTCTGATTTGTGCTTAATTACAGTATGAAAACAAAATAACACGAACAGTTTTATGTGATAAATATCTCAAAAATTGCATTTTTTAATCTTCTATAATTCAAAATCAAAAAATTACGCATCTGTTTTTCAGCACTTTACATCTTTGATTATAAAAAAGAAATTTGATTATCTTTGCTTGAAAATAACTATCTTAAAATGATTCAGAAAATCGTAATTTTTGCTAGCGGAAATGGCTCTAATGCTCAACGTATTATAGATTTCTTTAAACCTCAACCCAAAGTTCAAATTGTAGCCATTTTTTGCAATAATCCCGAAGCATACGTTATTAAAAGAGCAAAATTGGAAAATATTCCTTGCAGAATTTTTTCCAGAACAGAATTTAATGATAATCAAATTGTTTTGCAGGAAATTAAAACACTGAATCCCGATTTAATTGTTCTTGCCGGTTTTTTATGGCTTATTCCAAAATCTTTTATTTCTGAATTTCCAAAACAAATTATCAACCTCCATCCTGCCCTGCTTCCCAAATATGGCGGAAAAGGTATGTATGGCAGCAACGTTCATAAATCGGTTATCGAAAACCACGAAACCGAAACTGGAATTACCATCCATTATGTAAATGAAGATTACGACAAAGGAAATATTTTGCTTCAAGCAAAGTGTAAAGTAAATAAAGAGGATACGATTGAAACTTTATCTTCTCGAATTCACGAACTCGAATATGAACATTTGCCTAAAGTAATCGACAAAATATTGAGTGCTTGAATTTATAACCAATAAGCATTTTAAACTTTCACCTTTTCTTCTTGTAATCAAATGTTTTGTATTATCTTGAAACCATCGTAAAACATTATGGCTGCAAAAACAATGAGTGTTGCTCCCAAAAATCGCATTATCCAAACGTATGCATTGTTTTTCAAAAATGATTTTGATTTTTCGACGATTAATGCAATTCCAATTTTTGAACCGATTAGAAAAACATAAAATGAAAGAAAGTAAAGAATAGCAGTTGATAAACCTGTTTCGTATGCTTTAAAAGCGATTGGTGTTCCTATAGTTAGCCAAAAAACATATGGATGAGGATTTAAAAAATTGGCAATAATCCCTTTTTGGTCAGTAAATAAAGGAGATAGCGAAACTTTAATTCCTTCGCTTCGGTTATGCTTTAAAGTTTCGCTTATCACTAATTTTAAAAGCGGCTCAGGTGACATTCCGGCGGTTAATCCGAAAACTGAACCCATCATTATATAGTGTCTGCAAGAAAACGCCAACTTCTTTCCGCCAAAGGTCGGACAAGCTGTTATACTTGCAACGAATTTAGGTCATTCCGACCAAGATTTTGTTGGTTTTCATTTCTTTTTTTGCCCCAGCCCTCAAGGGTGAAAGCAAATGAAAACGTACAAAATCTAATTCGGAACTCGCTAAATTCGTTGTTGCGAAAGCCTCAAATTTGACGTTTTCTTATCAAACACTGAGTTTTCTTGCAAGGACTATTTAGCGGTAATAACAACGATAAGCAACATCTGTAGCCATTCTAACTTTGAATTTCACGTCTTTAGGAACGATAAATGTTTCAAACTCATTATAACTTTTCCATTGGGATTCTCCTGGCAACATAACATCCATAACGCCACTTATAACGGTCATATATTCAACATTGCTAGTGCCAAATTCATACTCGCCTTTTTCCATAACACCAATTGTTGCTGGACCTTCTGGGGTAGAATATGCCAAGGATGCAACTTTTCCGTCGAAATACTGATTTACATTAAACATAATTACCTTTTTTAGTTTATTGCAAAAATAGCATTTTCAATTTAACTTCCAAGTATTTTTGACAATTTCGCTAATACTGAACTTGTTTTCTGACTTTAACAATTTTTTTTTATACTTTGCAACAAAAATAAAACTCATTCAATTGTATTTCTATGTTATTGAAGTTCTAAATTGTATTTTGAATTTTAATTAGGGGGCTTATAAAAATTAGATTTGTTGAGGCGAGTAAGATTTTTCGTAGTCCCGATTTAGATTTTGTATGTTTTCAACGCTATTTTAGACACTAAGCATAAAGATGAAAGGCGTTGAAATTCAACAAAATATTAATCGGGATGAGGATTTCAAAATTGAAAAGCAACGATGAAAAAGCAATTTTTAGAAGACACCATTAATGAAAATGTAAATTATTCAGGCAACTTAAAATTAAAAAGAGAGGTTATTACAAATAGACAATTATTAAAACGATAAAATTGGACACAGAAAAAATTGTTAAACATTGTAAATCAGGAGATCAAATTGCTCAAGGCATTTTGTTTAACACTCATTATAAACCAATGTACAATTTATCGATGCGAATGTTAACGAACCATCAGGATGTTGAGGATGTTCTTATTATCTCTTTTACGAAGGTTTTTAGCAATATTAAAAAGTTTGAATTCAGGGGCGACAACAGCTTGACTAAATGGATAAAAACGATTGTAATTAATGAAACGATTCGGTTTATAAACTCTAGAAACAGAATAAATTTTGAAGTTGAATTGACGGAAAATGATATTGACTCGACCTACCATACTGATTTAACCGATATTGATATTGAACAGATTTATTCCATCATTGAAACAATGCCGGATGGTTACCGAATGGTATTTAATTTATTCGCTATTGAAGGATACTCTCACAAGGAAATTTCGGAAATGTTGAATATTTCGGAAAACACCTCAAAATCTCAGTTACGAAAGGCAAGGATTAACATTATTGAAAAAATAAATAAAATTAAGAAATATGAAAACTCATAACATAGATTCAGCCATACAAAAAGCCATACACGAGTCGGAAGACTTTTACAGTTTGGAGGCAAATAGTGCTAAAGATAGAATATGGAATAACATTCAAATCAAAAAGCAAAATCATCCCAAACTAATATTTTTCCGTTTATTGTCAGCAGCTTGTATTTTGCTTTTTATTGGCATTACCGCTTTTACTGTTATTGTAATTAACTACCGAAACAAAATAAACACACTAATTGAAGTAAATAAAACTTTAAAATTAGAAGCGAATAAAAATATTTCAAAATTAAAACAATTGGGAAGCACAGAAATCAATGAAAATGACACAATTTTTATTCGTGAAAAAATTTTAGTATCACAACCACTTGTAATAACAAAAAATATTACGGATACTGTTTATGTTCAACAAATTACGTATATTGAAAAAGATCCGACGAATGAATCAACAACCCTAAATCAGAGCAAAAATCCTTTAGATTTGGCGTTGCAAACAACCGAAAATATTTATAAAACTGAAATTTTCATTAGCAACAATGAACCTTTAAAACAGGAGAAAAAAAATAGATTCAGAATACGGTTTGGTGGAGCTAAAGATCAATTAAACAACGAAATATCAGGATTTACAACAAAACTATAAATCTAAATTAAATATTATAAGACATGAAAAATTTAAAAAGTATAATCAAACTAACATTGTTATTATTCATTGGCACAACTACATATGGTCAAAAACATGTACTCGATTCAATTTATTTACAAATAAACAGTAATCTTGAACTTAACATGGCTATATATGATTACAACAATTTAGCTATTACTATTGAAAAGGATTTAAAAAATATGCAATCTATTCTTAAGGTCATGAAAGATATTCCTGAAAAGACAGCATATTTAATTATTTACGAGCCAGACAACTTATTGTCAATCAACTCAACAAATCCAGTTGGCAAAATAATTTGGGGAAAAGATAAACATTCAATAATAGAATTTAAAAATCAATGTCATATAAAATCCTCAAGCTACAACTTAAAAATTCAATTCAATGAAATTGAAAAGTTAATTTCAGACAGTCTCATCCATTGTATAAAAGAAGTAATTGACAGTACAAATTCTCGAAAACATAAAAATTCAAGGTTTTTCAACTATACCTATGAAGGGGAAAATCTGATTTTTAATAAGCAGCTCGACAAAAATATTGGACACACGGATATTTTAACGTTAAAAGGAGGAGTTGGTTTAAATTTAATAAAAAATCAACCTGTATTAGATATTTCTGCTGAGTTGGGGATTGTTTTGAATAAGAAAGGTTTATGGAAAAATCAGTATTATCTTTCGTATAATCATTTGACTAATTTTGGAGAGAATTCGAAAATTAATGCAAACGGATTTTTAAATATTGGTTATAGATATAATTCTTCGAATAGTCCTAGAGTAGAAAACTGGGTTGGATTGGAACTCGGTTATCTCGTTTCCAAACATGGTAATCTGTTTAAAGAAAACACCTTTAAATTTGGATTTAATTGGGATTTAGGAAAATATATTTCGGTTTCTCCACAACTGTATTTATCCGGCGATTTTACAGAGTTTTTTCCAGCTTTAAGAATAGGAATTGGTTTATAATCTAAAATACAAACACAACATTGTTACATAGTTCTAGCAAGTAAACGCTAAGTTTGCTTGCTAGAACTAAATACATAAACCATCTTTAAAAAGCACTATTTTAAGCCTATGAAAACTTGAATAAGCTTAAAAAAATCATTATTTATCCCTTTGGTTAAACAATAATTGTATCAAAAAAATCAAAGCATCATCAATGTTTTTGGTGATTTGGATCATCTGGTTTTTTACAACAACTTGGAAGCTTTTGATATGCAGCATCATCGGCTTTCATCTCATCCGCATCATAACCGCATTTGGTTATTACGATTTTGATTTTTTCGGATGTAGTTTTTGTACTATTATATTTTACCGTTACCACTGCTGTTTCAACATCGTAATCTGCACTCTTTATCCCTTTTTCAAAAACCAATGCCTTTTCGATGCGTTCTTTACACTTCGAACATTGTCCCGAAGTCTTAATTTTTATAGTTTCGAACTTACTTTGTTGAGCAAAAACTGCTGTTATTCCAAATAGAACAACTATACATAATAATATTGCTTTTGTTTTCATGATTTTATTTTTTATGTAAAGTATATCTTATTCCAGCAAAAAACATTCGTCCTTTAATTGGTCCCCAAATAATGGAAGAATCGAAATAAGAACCGAATGGATTATTGGCAGAAATAATTGGATTTGATTGTTTAAAATCACCAATATTTTCAATTCCAGCATAGTAATCGATAAATTTTGTTTTACGAGTAATTTGAGCATTAAATAAATAATAATCTGGAGATCTCTCTGCAAGTCGATATTCCACTGGATTAGAAGATGTTTCGGGCAATCTCATGCTACCATGCCATTGAGCTGTAAAATCGAAACGCCATCTTTCATATTTTGTCGAATAGCCTAGGTTTATCAATGCTTTGTGTTGCGATGTCATCGGTTTTTTGCGTAATTTGTTGCCAATTGTTTGATGAACATCATTAAAACGGTAAGCTAAAATTAGCTCAAAATCTTTTAAAGGATACAAAATCGATTCAATTTGCGTACTGTTCGAGTACGAATAACCATCTAAATTATAAATAACAGCATAGCCAGGATTTTGATCCAAATCGATGATTGCTTGATTGATGAATTCGGTTCGATAATAATCCAACGAAATGCTAGCATCTTTTTTATTCATTTCAAAAGTAGAAGTTAAATTAATCCCTGCATTCCAAGCTTCTTCAGGATTGATTTTTTCGAGAAAATTGAATTTCCGAGAACTAGCCATAACTGCAATTTGCTCGGCATAAATTTGAGGCGAACGAAATCCTTTACCAGCAGTTCCTCGCATCGACAAATGTGGAGTAATTGCCCATTTAAAATGCAAACGTGGGGTTAAAAAAACCTGTTCGCCATTAAAAAAATCACTCCTAAATCCTGCTATAGCAACAAACTTATCATTATAATTAAAAGTATATTGTGCAAAAACACCTGGAACAGATTCGATATTATCAAAAGTACTGTCGTTAAGAATATTTTGGTAAGCATCATATTGAAAACTACTTCCGAAATTTAATTTATGTTTTTTTGTTTTTCCTATGTATTCTTCAAAAATTAAATTGATGTATGCGCTGTTTTGATTCGCATCATACTTTCTCAATCCAAAAAAAGAAGTTGCTTCGTGGTGTGTTAAGGATACAATTGTTCCTAAACTTCTGCCATCTTTTTTAAAAAAGAAGCCGTTTTTTGTGGTAAAATTTAATCGTTTATTATCGGTTCCAAAACCATAATGATTGTTTGTCATGTAGTCGGTTTTGCGATTAAAATTCATTTCGCCACCTTCCCTGTTTTCCCACACATAGCTTATGGATGTTTTTCCTTCTACTTTGTTTGGCACATGATAATCCCAACGGTTTAATATATTTATTTGGTTACTTAAAGGTGTATCCATAAATCCATCGTGATTATTGTCGTTCATCATAATTTGTTTACCCGCATGAATAAGCAACATCGTGTGAACATCTTCGTTAATCGACTGAACCGTATTGAAATTTATTTCACCTTTTCCCATATGGTCGGCATATAAATTTAAAAACAGACGTTCGGTATTCGACTCAGGTTTTTTATACTCCACGTTAATTTGCCCTGTAATAGACTCATAACCATTTATAACCGAAGATGTTCCTTTGGAAATCATAATCGACTCCATCCACGAACCTGGAACAAAACCAAACCCAAATGGACTTGATAATCCACGAATAAATGGAACGTTTTCGAGTAATATTTGAGTATAAATTCCGGCAAGACCCAGCATTTGGATGTGCTTTGCTCCCGAAACTGCATCGCTATATTCCATATCCACACTTGCAGTTTGTTCAAAACTTTCGGCTAAATTACAACAAGCGGCTTTACGTAATCCATCAATTGTAATTATTTGAGCAGCAATAGGCTTTACCGAAACTAACATCCCTTCGGAACTTTTAATAGTAACTGCATTTAAAGTATGCCCACCTGTTAACAAAATCGAAACGATTGTTTTATCATCCGAAATAATTAATGTATCGGTTGGATAAGATACATGTTGTACAACAAGTTTATTTATTCCATCTATTTTAGATAGTTTAAATTTTCCATCTGCATTGGTAGAAGTACCTTCAGAACTACCAAGCCAATGAAGTGTTGCACCAGGTAAAGGCATTTTTTTATTATGTTCGGAAAACTCGTAAACGGTTCCACTAATTTGAGTTTGAGAGATTGCTAAAAAGCAGGTATTAAAAAACACCAAAATGGTAAATAATATTTTTGATTTCATGATTTAATTGCTGATTATTAATATATTACATCTGAAACAGAATTTGTTTCTATAAAACTTCTGTAAACTTTTAAAAAAATCAACAATAATAAATTCGCTGTTGCGAAACAGAAATAAAATCGTTTTTAAAAAGCAATAATGGAGGGGATTCCTTTTGAGCCAAAAAATCAAACAATTTTGCAATTGGCTTTTTGGCAATGGTTTTTAAACTAAGTTGCGATAAAAATGGAGAAATTATCGAATTGGATAATTTAACTTTTTTGATTGGAAAAAAAGGAATAGAAAAATAGGCTGTTTTAATTTTACATTGATGCGAGTATAAATCATTTACTGATTGGCAAGTATGATCGCAACACAAATTATCATGAACGTGTTTTTGCTGATGATCGGTACAACAACAGTGGGCTTTTTCAAAAAAATAGAAATCGGATTTACCACATTCGTGACATAGATGTTGGGAAATAAAAAAACCACTTCCTGAAACAATAATAACTATTGTTAGAAAAATAAAAATGAATTTTGTTCCTATTTTTTTCAACATATTTGCTTTCTAAAAACCTTTAGACAAAAATAATTTGAAAAACTTTTGTTTTTAGTGAAAACTTTTCTTTTTACCTATTAAATGACCATGGGCAGCATAGTATAAAATAAATATATAGCAAGGAATATTTATTAAATAAGCGTTTTGCGTGCCAAAATTACTTGCTAACATTCCGTAAACTAAAGGCAAAATAGCCCCACCAGCAATTGCCATTATAAGAAGTGCAGATCCTAATTTCAAATATTTCCCAACTCCATCTAATGCAAGGGGCCATATTGCAGGCCACATCAAGGAATTTGCAACACCAAGTAATGCAACAAAAAGAACCGTATAAGGCACTGTAAGTGAAACTGGCTTTAAGGTCATGAAGTCGAGCATTGGAATAGTCAATAATAAGTTTTGGGGAGTATAAATGGCAAAAATTGAAAAAATAAATCCTAAAATTGCACATGCAATCAATGCATTTTTTTGAGATATTACTTTAGGAATAAGTGCAATTCCAACGATATAGCCAATTACCATTGCCACTAAGGTTAGGGAAGTGAAATATTTTGCCGATTCCATCGCAACATCCAACGACTGTCCATATCGAATAATTGTATCGCCCGCAATAACCTCAACGCCAACATACAAAAACAGGGCAATAACTCCCAACCATAATTGTGGATATGACCAAATAGTTTTATGTGAATTTTCATTTTTTTGTGTTATGGTTTCCTCTTCGGGATTAATTTCGGGTAATTTTGCTAAGCGAACCATAAGTGCTAACACTAATAAAATTGCAGCCATTATAACGTATGGTAAAATTAGTCGTTGGGCTAATGTATCTAAAAGTAAAGATTTTTCAGCCGCATTTGTTATTTCTTGAAGTTGAATAGTAATATTTTCAGCATCGTGCAAAACAATGGAAGCTAGAATTATTGGTGCTAATACACCAGCAACTTTATTACATATTCCCATAATACTAATGCGCTTAGCTGCACTTTCAATTGGGCCTATGATTGTTACATATGGATTAACTGCAGTTTGCAGCAAAGCTAATCCTGTTCCCATTATAAATAATCCACTTAAAAATAAAATATACGAACGAGAAAAAGCTGCAGGAATAAATATTAAAGCACCTATTGCCATAACCATTAATCCCAAGCTCATACCATTTCGGAAACCAACTTTTTTTAAAATCATAGAGGAAGGAATCGCCATCACAAAATAAGAAATGTAAAATGCAAAAGTTACAAAGTACGCGGTAAAATCGCTTAAATTACAAGCCGTTTTTAAAAAAGGTATTAATACGCTGTTTATCCAAGTTGCAAAACCGAAAACGAAAAATAATAAGCCAAGCACTACCAACGAAAAAAAATAAGCTTTGCGATTTTCAATAGTTTTATTCATGTTTTTTTTAGCTAAAGTAATTTTTTTTCTATATTCTTATAAAAAAAAGTTTTTTTTTTATATATTTCAGCATCATCTTGGTATTTTCTCTGTATTTTAACATGTATTAATTTGACTAATTTTAACATTTCACTAATTGCAAAAAATCAACATTCACCTGTTAATAAAACGTCTATTTAAAAGACTTTTAATATTAGAGCATGAGCATTATTCACTCTATAATTTCATCAAATACCTGATAAATAAGATTAAACTAACTTAAAACCCATCTATTAAATTTATAACTAAATCAACAGCTTATTACTTAGCAATTTTGATAAGCCTAAATATTAAATTTAAAAATACATATTTTTGTTAAAAACAAAAAATAGCTTTTAATTGATTCTTAAATTCAAGTAATAAATGCAACTTTAGGGTAAACTAATAAATATTTTTTCAGAAGAAAGAGAGAAAAAATTTCTCCCTTTCCGTCTGAATGGAATAAATGCTTATTATTGCTCCCTCCTAAAGTTACAATTATGAA
>JBBQWB010000101.1:0-10556 GCA_038210985.1 Bacteroidales bacterium | reverse complement strand
GTAAATAAATTTGTAAATACAAATTTCAACAACCACTAAATCGGGGTTAAATCAAACTAAATCAAGCAGTTTTGTTTATTATTTTTTCTACTTGATTAATTTTGATTAAACAAGAAAAAAAGTATCAGAAAATAGGTAATTCCCATTTCATTTAGGGTGTCATAGTGTCGAGGTCAGGAGTTTTTTGCTTGGTTTTAATAAAACGTTTTAGAAGTGGTAAATGGAAAAAATCAAAGTAATTAAATAATTCCCCACATCTAACTCCATCCTAAACTCGAAATAACAACACCCTATTCGACAATAATTTTAGTTTTTTTTTGTTTGCATATTGGTTGTGGTTTTTTTCATTTAATTTTGTTCCTATTATACATTTTAAAAACTCTATGAAATCCAAGTGGCTATCCGTTTTATTATTATTTATAAGTTGTACTGTTTTTTCTCAAACACCCATTGGAACATGGCGTGAGCATCTTCCTTACAACAAAGTAATTATGGCTGTTGAAGGTGGAAACAGAATATATGCAGCTACCCCTCAAACTGTTTTTTACGTCGATAAAACAGATAACACCATTCATAAAATAAGTAAAATCAATGGCTTATCCGATGTTGGTGTCTCCTCCATAGCTTATTCCGAAGAAACAAAATCATTGGTAATTGCATACACCAACACAAATATCGACCTAATTAAAAACGACGTAATATTTAATTTACCAGATATTAAACGCAAAATAATCCCTGGAAAAAAAACCATAAATAATATTTTCATTAAAGGAACAAAAGCTTTTTTAAGCTGTGGTTTTGGAATTGTTGTAATCGATTTAAATCGAAACGAAGTAAGCGATACTTGGCTAATTGGACCACTTGGAAACCAAGTTGAAGTTTTTGATATAGATATTTACAACGACAAATTTTATGTTGCAACCGAATTGGGAATTTATTTTGCGGATATTAGTAATCCAAATTTAGCAAACTACAATTATTGGACTTATGATGAAAGTTTTTTCTATTTTGGAACAAAACTAAACATGATTTGTAATTTTAATAATTCAATCATCGTAAACAAACCTGGACCTCAAGAAAACACAGATTCCATATTTACATACAAAAATGGAGTTTGGAATTATGCCGATTTTTTAGGAAATGCTCAAAAAAGAAACATAAATGTTTATGGCAACACTTTAATTATTGCTCTAAATTACTTTGTAAACGAATACGACACAAATTATGCTAATATAGTTAACGTGTGGACATACAATCCAAAAAATATTTTTTGCAATTATGCAATTATCGACAAAAACAACAACCGTTGGATTTGCGATAATAAATACGGCTTAGTAAAAAACTGGTCACAAAACATTTGGAAAAACGATTTTTTCACCTTCAACGGACCTCTTTCAGATCAATGTTTTCAGCTATCTATAAACCAAGACATGCTTACAGTTACCCAAGGTGGTGTAACTAGTTCTTGGGGAAACAACATGGTTCAAGCAAACTGGAGTTATTTTACCAATAATGAGTGGCACAATGTGGACAATATTTCTATTCCTCAATTAGATACAATTTACGACATTATTTCAATGGCTTCAAATCCGCTAAATTCAAATCAGGTTTTTGCTGCTACATGGGGAAAAGGTATTTTAGAATTTAATAATGGAACTCTTCAAAACACTTACACTACTTTTAATACACCTCTTGAATCTTTTGCTGGAGGCACTTTTATTGGTGGATTGGCGATGGATAAAAGTGGCAACATGTGGTGTACAAACTCAAATACTGGTAAAATATTGGCAGTTCGAACTCCACAAAATAATTGGCACACTTTTAATTTAGCTCCTTATGCAAATGGTATTAATGCTTCTAAAGTTTTCATCGATTCTTCGGGATATAAATGGATAATTTTACCCAGAACCAATGGGATTGTTGTTTATAACGATAATGGAACCATAGATAATCCTTCCGATGACGAAAAAAAATCGTTAAACATTAATCTTGGAACTCGAATTTCTACAAATTTTATTAATTGTATTGCCCAAGATTTAGATGGAAGTATTTGGATTGGAACCGATAAAGGAATAAAAGTTTTTTACAATCCTGAATCTATTTTTTCCACTTCAAATCCTGCCCCACAAAACATTTTAATTGAACAAGATGGTTATGTGCAAAACCTATTAGAATTTGAAAATGTAAGTTGCATTGCCGTAGATGGTGCAAATCAAAAATGGATTGGCACTTCAAAAGCTGGAGTATTTGTAATGTCGCCAGATGGAACAAAAGAACTTTTTAGTTTCACCGAGTCGAATAGCCCTTTGTTTTCTAATATTATTATAGATATTGCCATTCATCCAAAAACTGGCGAAGTTTTTATAGCCACCGACAAAGGGATTATTTCCTACCGAGGTTTTGCCACTTCGGGCAATGAGTATATTGCCGATGAAGTTTTGGTTTTCCCAAATCCAGTTCGTGAAACATACAATGGATACATTGGCATAAATGGATTAACCCGCAATGCAAACGTTAAAATTACCGACATAAATGGAATGTTGGTATATCAAACCATTGCAAATGGCGGACAAGCAGTTTGGAATGGAAAAACGTTTTCGGGAAACAGAGCTCAAACTGGTGTGTATTTCGTTTTTTCTTCCGACCAAGATGGAATTGAAAAAGTTGTTGCAAAAATATTATTCATTCATTAATATGCTTTTTTCAACCAAAGGAATTGTTTTAAATAAAATTAGATATTCCGAGAGTAGTTTAATTGTCCATATACTCACAAAGCAACACGGTAAACAATCCTTTTTAATGAAAGGTACATTGTCTAGTAAATCTAAAAACAAAGCTTCGTGCATCGATTTTTTGAATTTTATCGATATCACAGCCTCACAAAAAAACAATTCAGATTTATGCATCGTAAAAGAGGTGCAAATGGCATATCATTTTAAAACAATTACCAGCGATTTTTACAAAAAAACCATTGCCCTTTTTATTGCCGAACTTCTACATCGATGCATTCATATTCCCGAATTTGACATTAACCTCTATAACTTTGTAGAAGAAAGCATATTAGAGTTGGACGAAAAAGAAAACCGTTTTTCCGACTTTCATCTTCGATTTATGACCAAATTCACTAAATACTTAGGAATATTTCCAATTAATAATTACAGTGAACAAAATCGATTTTTCGACATTCAATCTGCCTCTTTTTTTCCTCTTATAACTGATTTGGATTCAGGATTTGAAGAAAAAAGTAGTTTTATTTTACAAACCTACTTATCTGGAGTGTCGCAAATTGAAAGATTTTCGTTGTCAGATAGAAATAACTTTGTAGATGATTTAATTCGGTTTTACGCCTATCATCTAAATAATTTTTCGGGATTAAAATCATTAAAGGTTTTAAAAAGCGTATTAAATTAAATTATTTAATCTTAATTGAATAAATCTTTATCTTTGAAAAGTATTAATCAAACAAGTTGTCGTAAACAACCTTGTGTAACTTGACAATTTATCTACTAAACAACAAAATTCAATCATGCGATTCTTCACATTTACATTTATCCTTTTGGCTATACAGTTGTTTACGTTTGGGCAAAGTTATATATTGTATCACCAAACATTTAATAGAGTAGATGAAGATGTTTTGATTGGTAATTATGATTTGGCTTTAGTGCGCTTGGATAGTATTTACACAAATTATGATTTTATCTATGCCCAACATTGTATGAAATCATTACAGATTTGTTGCTTCATAAACGATAGCATAAGAGCCGACAAATGGTTAGCAAAAAGCTTTAAACAAGGAATACCAATATGGTTTATAAGAACAAACGAGTTAACGAAAAAATCACTTATTTACTCTACTACTAAGGAAACTATCCAAGGTTTTGATAGCCTTTATTCTATTTATAAAGCATCTATAAATTTAAATCTGGCAAATCAAATAGACAGTTTATTTGATATAGATCAAAAATATACACAAAAGGTAAATGACGGATTTATCCTGTTCAGGCATACTATATTTGGTTTGAAATGGGTAATAAATAACAAAAAGCAATTTAAAAAAATCAATAATATCATTAACGAATATGGGTTCCCTGGAGAAAAACTTATAGGATTGCCCAAAACTTACGAAGATTCCGTATCAACAGTAAAATTTATTAGTTTTTGGGGACCTTATATTAGAGAATGGCATGCATATTTTATGTTGCTTCATTACTTTACCACAAAGCGTAACGTATCAGAAAATTATAAAAATGATTTATTTCAAAATGTGATAAATGGAAACATGACTCCATTTCAATATGCAAATATATGTAGTTATATTTATAGACATAGTAAAAATTCAGAATATGAAAGTTATTGGGGTAATGATACCATTACAAATAGAAAAAGACTTGAAATGGGACTTAACACAGTGGAGCAAGAAAAAAGAAATGAACTAATACAAAGAGAAAGAAGAAAAAATAAAAAAGCCAATAATGAAATAATGCTTGAATGATTTTTTTAATTTTCTTAGTAACTAATAATTAGCGTTTTAATTTTAGTAAATATAATTTCACATATTTTAATTAACAATGATATTAATAATCTCAGAACCTGATGATGCAACAACTGATGCTGTAATTAATTGGTTAAAATATTTTAATGTTGATTACTTGCGTATCAACAATACTAACATTTTTGATTTTTTAAGACTTAATAAGGATAATGAAGGAAAGCTTCTGTTAAATAGTAACAGCAGGAAGCAGTTTAAAGCAAAATTTAAAAATTATTCATTCAAATTAAAATCAGAAGAATGGAACCAAAAAGAATTTCAAAATCATTTTTTACCCTTAATAGCATTTGTAAATCATGCAGATACTTTTGGGTTAAGATACAAAACTATTGAGATGATAAAAACAGGGTAATAGCTAAAGGGGGTCGAACCGCGTGAACCGTGGCGGTAGCTGGAACAACAATGCGAACAACTGGTGAAAATAAATTTGCTAATTACACAGCCACAACAACAATATAGGCTTCCGCCTTGTGTTCCCCAAGCTTAAAAGGAAGGATGGATTTCCGCTGTTAAACCGGCTATTATCCTGACCTTGAAAAAGGCAAACATAAAAAATGTAGGTGAGTTTTAGTAAGTTTGTAATCTGAAAGACCTTGCCTACTCTTAAAAAGGAAATGAATGATGAAAGAATTATGCTTGTTTGCAACCCGTTAAAATTGCAAAAAGTAAAGTTTGATGTTTTAGAAGTTATACGAAATGTTGAAAATGCAGATAAGGTTACAAAAATTAAAAATTAAAAAAAATTGTCTGGATATAAACATGTTTTTCGTATTAAAGTTGGAAATTATCGAATTGGAGTTTTTATAGAAAACAGTATTGTTGAATTTGCAAGAATCTCACATGGAAAAGATGTTTACAATTTATTTCCTTAATTGATTTTTTATTTTATTCAAATATTGTTTCTTATTAAAGTTGAGAAACCTCTAATGTAAACGCCCTTATGACTTTGACACTTCTTAAAACACATTTTACAATAACCTCAAAACGAGATACATAAGGCTACGTAGCTCCATTTTTGGGTGACTCGGTGGCACAATTTCATCCAAAATTTACGAAAGATTTGTTTCCATAAGATTGGATTTTGTTATAAAATTTGCAAGCATCAAGGCAAATTTTTCGCCAAAATCATTTTCCAATTATTAATGTTCTACACCTACGGCGTCGTAATTTGAAAAACCATAAAATATATAAATCAACTCTATGGTTTTACCCCTCCAAAAGATTTGAAATAATTCTAATTTTTAATTATCTTGATTACTGCTGATTTGCCATTCATATCTGAACATAATATTGCGTAAACTCCACATGGCAAATCGCTTATTTGTAGTGTTATGGATTGAGTTCCCTGAATTACATTTATATGTTTTACTGCTTTGCCGAAGATATCGTAAATATTCATTTTATTTGGTGAAAAACCATCTGAAAACTCGATGTTTACTATGTCTGAACAAGGGTTTGGATAAATTAATATTTTTGGTTCTGTTTTAACTTCATTTATTCCAATAAAAACAGAGGGTGCTTGCATTCCCGAGTAATAGGTTAATCCGCCAGCAAAATTTCCAACTAATATTTCGGGAAATCCATCGTTGTTAATATCCATTACAGCAATCGAAGTTCGTAATCCTTCATTTATTGGAAACCTATTATTATCTCGAACAAAAAACATCTGTTCCTCGACCAAAGTGAAAGTTCCATTTAGGTTATTATCAATATTTTTGTACTGAACTATTTTCCCGTTTTCGCTGCCCACAAATAGATAGGTTGTATCGTTTTTTATACAGAAATTCGGGGTTGAATATCCAAAGTAGGATAAGTTGTAATCTCGCACATCCACTCCTCCTAATTGATTGGTAACGAGTTCAAAAACTGGATTTAAAACAGTTCCAGTATTTTTATAAAACGCAATTTTTCCGGCTCTGTTTCCAATGAGTAAATCCATTTTACCATCTTTGTCGATATCGAAGAACTGAGGAGCCGAATAATCGCCAACGTCAATTCCTTGATAAATCATCTGTGGAGTATTAAATTGCATTGGATTTCCCTGTCCGGCAGTGTTTTCTAAATAAATTAGCGTTCCATCGCTTTGTCCGGCAATTATGTCAATATCGCCATCATTGTCTATATCAGCTGTGGCAGGAAATAATCCTTTAAAACCAAATTGACGAAGATTTCCCAAATCGTTTTGTGTTTGTTCAAACATTGGAAAGTTTAGTGTTCCAGTGTTTTTAAAAACGGAGATGGACGAGCTGTAATAAGAGTGTAATATTGATCCAATGTATTGCGAAGAATCGTATTGTCCCCAATTTCCGACCAATAAATCTTGAGTTCCATTATGGTCGATATCCACAAAAACGGGGTAAGCACCACTGCCTAAATCAATCATTCTGTTTTGCATAAAATTATCGGTTGCAAACTCAAAAGTTGGGTTTTGATTAGTGCCTATATTGTAATAAACCCAAACGCTTTTTTGATTTTCGGATTTATCGAGTGAAGGATCGAAAGGGGAAACAATTAAGTCTTTTTTATCATCAAAATTTAGGTCAATCATATTGGCAACGGGCATTGAATTAAGTCTGAGAGGTTTTTCGGGCGTTGGAAAAAGAGTATCTTGCGAAATAATATATGCCGAATCGAGGGTTCCACCATTTCGCAATAAAATTAATTGTGGATAATCCACGTCTCCCACCAATAAATCCTTTAAGCCATTTCCAAAAAAATCGTATGCGAAAAGCGTTGAGCCAGTGTGTCGAGAGGTAAAATCAATTGTTGTTTTTGAATTACAATCGTCGTTTAAATGCAGCACATTTGAACTTTCATGTTCCGAGAAATGTCCCCAGCAACGAGTTTCTAAATCAAAATTTAAACTATCATAAGAGCTGTAAGTTTCAATTGTTTTATTTTTATGAAAATCGATGTATTTTCCTAAAGTCCAAAAGTTTAGAATATCTAAATCGTCATCGCCATCAATATCGGTTATTGCTGGATAATCTTCGGAAGAGCAGAAAAGATTGACTGAATTTCCACTTCCATAATCGGAATTGATGCGTGGGTTGTATAATTCAAATTTCAAGGTATTTTCATCCGAAACGTTTTTGTAAACTCTAATTCCGGCAGTTGTGTAAGTAAATAAATCCATCCGTTCGTCAAAATCGAAGTTGTGGCTTTGCACCCAACTTTCGAGCGGTGGGAACGATTCGCGGTACTCTGGTGCGAAAATAAATTTTTGAAGTCCACAACTGTTGTATTTTAAAAATGGGAGAATTCGATTGCCGTGTTTATCAAAAATCACCAAGTCGTTTAATCCGTTTTGGTCTAAATCTATTTCAAAAAATTGACACGAATTAAGCCCACCTAGCCAAGGTAAATCAATAGTTAGTCCGTTGATATTGGTAAATTGGACACTGTCGTTACGCCGAAATCCAAAATCATGCGTTTGGGACTGAGTGTAGCCCACAATAAAGATTAAAAACAAAGCGATAAAAACGAATTTACAGTTTTTCATATTGTTTTGCTTGTTTCACTAATTCTTTGTACCATTTGCGACCATATTTTCGAATTAGAGGCTCTTCGAGGTAAACATAAAGAGGAATATCTACACTCTGACCTTTGCTACAGGCTGTTCTGCATATGTACCATTTATGATAATTTACTGCGTCGAAGTCGTTGTGTTCGGTAATTCGAACAGGGTATAAGTGACAAGAAATTGGTTTACGAAATTTTATTTTTTTATCGAAATAAGCTTTTTCGAAGGCACATTTAGCGGTTGTTCCATCGTAGCAAACGTAAGCACAATCGCAGTCGTTAATGAGTGGTGTAACCATTTTTCCATCGGCATCATAGTCGATAACGCCCTGGTTTTCAACCACATCAATTCCTTCCGAAGTCATATATAGTTTTACTGTTTCTAGGGCATCTTCCATTTCACCAACTTCCATTTCTTCCACTGGAGCACCTGCATCGCCCTCCACACAGCACACACCTAAGCATTTGGTTAAGTCGCAAACAAAACGAACTTTAACCAAATCGTCGCTAACGATGGTTTTATCAACAACTATCATGTCAAATATTTTTTGCAAAGATAGAGATAATAAAAATTATAACTTATTCTATTCAAAATGAATGTTTGTTGCAACAAAAAATAGCCACGAATGCACAAATTAAAAACGAATATTTGTGGAAATAAGAAATAGCCACGAATGCACGAATGGAAAACGAATATTTTCCATAAATCATTGCTTTTAAATAGGAAATTAATATTCGTGTATTTGTGGCAACAAAAAACATAAAAAGAAGCTCCATTTTTTCAATTAATTTCAAAATCCTATATATTTATCTTCCATTAGTCATTGTTTTTAATAGGAAGTTAATATTCGTGTATTTGTGGCAACAAAAGTCATGTATGGTTTTACTATTTATATTCATATTTTTGTAACTTGCACCTTTAAAATTATTATTATTTTGTATTCTAATAGTTGAATTAATTAATTTTTAAAATCAAAATCAGTTAAGATGAAAAAAACGTTGCTATTTAATTTGATTTTAGCCTTATCTCTTGTTTCGTTTGGTCAATCGGGCTATTTAAAGCTGATTGAAAGCGAAAAATTTGAAAAAGCCGAGAAGAAAATAATCGATGAATTAAACGCTAAGCCAAATGACGTGGCTATTAATTACACCATGGCTATTTTGCTGATTAACCGAAAGTACAAAGGCTTCGATTCCGAAAAATCGTTTAAATTTATTACAAAAACTAATGAATTATTTAATCGGGTTTTGGATGAAAAAGAGATAAAAAAACTTAATAAGATACCGATAAATCAACTCGAAATTGATAATATCACCGATACCATTTCCCGCTGTGCGATGGAAGATGCAATAAAAATAAATTCACTCGAAATTTATGAAATATATTTAAGTGTTTGTAAAAATGTTCCGCTAAAATATGTCGGTGTAATTATTCAACATCGTGATATTGTAGCTTATCAAATTGCATGTAGCACTAATTCGGCAGAATCGTATCAATATTTCATCAATCATTATCCCGATGCAGTTCAAAAACAAGAAGCTATCTTGAAAAGAGATGAATTGGCTTTTGCACTTGTTTCAGCAATCGACCGAATAGATAATTAGTGTCAGCAAGAAAACGCCAACTTCACCTTGGATTCATACAAGCAAATGATTGATAAAAACATTTCAGTTTCGATAAACAACCTGTTTTTTAATTTTGCCGAAAGCACATTGCTCCCTTATTCGATTCCTGAACTAAAAAGAGTAGCTGAAATTATTAAATCAAACAACTTTAAGGTTGAAATTTTGGGGCATACCGATAATATTGGTGGGAAGGAAAAAAATCAAATTTTATCCGAAAAAAGAGCTCAAGCTGTAAAAGATTTTTTAATCAGCGAAGACTGTAGTGTAACCAACTTATTAACAGTAGGTTATGGGATGAAAAAACCACTTGCACCAAATGACACCGAAACGGGTAGAGCAAAAAACCGACGGGTAGAGCTGAAGATAATTAAGTAATACCAATACTTAATTCAAATTAATCCAAAGAATAATTTGGGTTTTTAATGTTTATGTAGAATGAGTTTCTGTTAAAGTGCAAAAGACGTTTATTGAATTAGACTATTAAAGAAACCATATCGGTATAATTCGAGCAAACGGAGCAGTAAACCAGATTCGCCACGGTGAAGTTGAAGGAGACTGCGGATGCTTCGACTTCGCCGTGGCGAATCAGCATGACCACACAAATAAGCAAACCTAGTGGCTAAATAAATTAACAATATACGACTGTATGTCAGTCCATTATAAAATATTGTCATTCCGAATGCAGTGAGGAATCTTTAATAATAATTTTTTGCTTTTCGGAATTTATCAAGATACTAAACAGGTATTTTGTTAATAAAAGAGGCTGTCCTTTTATTTTCAGACAGCCTCTTTTTAAAAAACATTACAACCTTAGTTCTTCACCATCTTAAACGATTGTACTTTTCCTGACTTTTCACTC
>JBBQWB010000100.1:0-10608 GCA_038210985.1 Bacteroidales bacterium | reverse complement strand
AGAAAAAAACCTATTATCATAGAATGGTTAGAAAATTTCGTCGATTAAAAAGACGTTTCCTCAAGTTTTTCAATCTTCCTCAATTACAATCAATCTTTATTGGACCTTCTGATGATTGTAATGCTGACTGTATTCATTGTTACGAAAAATTCAACAAAAAGGCAAAAGTATCGTTAACTACCGAAAACATAAAAGATATTATTGATCAATTTAAAAAGCTAGGCGGAGATTTTGTCAATTATTGCAGCGGTGAGTTTTTATTGAGGGAAGATGCTTTAGAATTAATAAGGTATGCATCCATCCAACATATGCATGTTAGTGTTACCTCAAATGGTTTGCTGGCAGATGAAGCTAAAATTATTGAACTAAAAAAAGCTGGACTGACAAAGCTTGTAATATCAATTGATAGTGCTGATGAAGCAAGGCATGACGAATTGCGTGGAGTAAAAGGTTGTTTTCAGAAAGCAACGAATGCCTTAAGGATAGAAAGGAGCACGGTCTCAATACAAAAATATGGACATATGTTTCAAAAACGAACTTTAATGAATTACAAGGTATTTCTGAACTAGGAATAAGTTTGAAAGTAGATGTTGTATTTGTCTATTTCCCTTTGTTATCAGGTCATATGTTTAATTCTTTCGATGAAAATCTTTCATTTGAAGAAAGGGAATCATTTCGTCAGGAATTTAATGGAAAGCGTCCTGTTCAGCTTGAATTTCCAACAGAAGAAAGTATTTGCAGAGGAGGTGGAAATGAACATATTTGTATTTTGCCATCGGGTGATGTTACGTTTTGCCCTCCAGTTCCATACTCCTATGGAAATATTCATGATAAAAAAGTAAAGAGCATTTTAAAGCTAATAGTTAAAGATCATAAAAAATTCTGTTTAAAGAAATGTACGGGTCAGTGTATTGTGAATTTTACAGAATACAGGGATAACTGCAATGCAAAGTATATTTATAAATAACCAAATAATCTATTTTTTATTTTTATTAGATACTTCATTTTTACTTTTTTCTTTATAAATCATAAACCGTTTGTAATTATTATCTTGTTACAATTATATTTATTTTGATAATTAGAATAATTGTTTCACAAACTTCAATACGCTTAAAATATTTGAAGTTATAAATCTAAAAAGTCCCAAAAACCTAAGGTTGACGATGTAGATGTATATAACAGCAACCCCTAAATATATTTTAAGTTTACGATGGTCTATTTCGGAAATAGGGGATGTATGGTTAATTTGTTTTCTGTAATTACTCCATTTTTCAATGTTATAATCTAAATTATGTGGAATCTTTGTTCCAGGGAAAGGAACTAAAATTCCGAAAATAGGTTGTGTGGGGTTAATTTTTGCGGCAAACTTAATGGTTTCCCAAATTGTTTTTTTTGTGTCTTGTGGATGTCCCAAAATGAAAAAGGCACCCGTTTTTATTTTGTATTTTTTACATAAACTGAAGGCTTTTAATACTTTTTCTTTTGAGATCCCTTTTCCAATGGATTTCATAATTTCGTCATTGCCTGTTTCAACACCCATTTCGATTTTGGATACTTCTGCTTGTTTTAGTTTTTGAATCATTGTTTCGTCCATAAACGATACATGAGTTTCGATATCCCAAGAAGTTTTAGAAGATATTTTATTTTCTATCATTAAATCGAGTAATTTTAATGATTCCGTTTTGTTGGTTCCAAATGCTTCATCTCCGAATGAAATGCGTTTAGGATGTGCATAATCTATCAACCAATTTAGTTCATTAATAATGTTTTGTGCAGAGCGAGATCGAACTTTAGTACCGTTTGGGTTAAAGCAAAAATAGCAGTTAAATGGGCAACCTCTTGATGTTTGTATGAAATATTCTGTAGCTTTTGGAAGTAAATCCCATGCAGGCATGGGGAGTTCATTTAAATTTTGAATTTTATTTCGAGCTGAGGTTTTTATAATATTTCCAGAGTTTTCTCTATAAGCAATTCCTTCAATTAAGTTCCACTTTTTAGTATTTAGATTTTTAATAATTTCCGAAAATGTAATTTCCGATTCCCCAATAGAGCAAATGTCGAATTGGGGATACCTTTTCAGAGTTTCAATAGGCAAAGCGGATGCATGAGGTCCCCCAACTACAATGATGCAGTTTTTCGAATAGCTGTTTTTAATTGTATTTGCTAAAATAGCAGCTTCTTCAAATTCATAGGTAAATGAAGAGATTCCGACAATATCGGGTTTAAATTCTGCTATTTTTTGGAGAAGGGATTCGAGTTTTATTTGCTCATATTTTGCGTCAATGCATTTTATCGAAGCTTGATTAATTTCTCTGATATAAGCTGCTAATGAAGCGATGGAAGTTCGGACAAATCTGGGAGAATCATAAAGCGGTTCTATGATTTTGTCAAGATGTGGAGTTGTTAATAGTACTTTTATTGGCATTTTACCTAGAATTAGATTTGTTTTTGATAGAAATTTTAAAATTTTGTTCTAATTCACCTCTGTAACAAGTGTATATGAGATATCTGTCAATCTTGTTTCTTATATTAGGCTGATATATAAAGCTTTTGAAAAATATAGGTGTACATACTTTAATGGGTTCAGTAAAAGTAGCAAAAGTATATCCTTTCATATTACTTAATGTATAATGTATATTTGCATAGCTTGTGTCAAATAAGGCAAAATTAATTCCGATAAAGTGGGATTCTATCAAGTGTTTTTCGGGATTATATAATGTGATGTTTCTTGTGATTTTAATTTTATTCTCTTTCTTTAAATCTAATAGTGATAATTGTTTTTTGAGGAATTTACTTTTTTTATTGATATTATTGATATTATGTTTTATATCATTTTTCAGATGTTCATTTCTGTATGTAATATCTCCATTAGAGCTGATACCATTAATGGTTTTGAAATGATAATCATTTAAATATGTTTCTCCAATTATGGAATTTCTAATATAATAATTATGACCCCCTACTGTTAATGTTTTATGATTTGACTCATACACATTAATCACACTCAAATTGTTTTTTTTCGTTAAGTATGTTTCAATATTTTTAATTTCGGTATAGTGTTGACGTAAAGAATCATTAACAATGTCGACAAGGGTTATGTTTAATAAAGATTTTGAAAAAATTAGGGATGCAATTAGAAAACAAAACATCTTTTTTTGAAATACAAATGCATGAATACGCTGCACCAAAATATTGTTTTTGAAATTTTCGGATATTCGTTTCAAAAAAATAAAGTTTGTAATAATTAGCAGAAAGAATTGAATATTGTGATAGTATTGGGAATAAGATCCATTGGGGTTTTTGCTCCAAATTTCAGAAACATAAAAAGGAAGTGGAAAAATAAATAGGATAAAGAAGCTTATCAATAAATATGTTGTTTTGATATTGATTATTTGTTTTGGAAATTGAAATCTGGAATTAATAGAAATTCCCGTTTGTAAAATAAAATACCCAAAAATGAAGCTGCTTACAATCCAAATTGTGATAATTATTTTTTTCATATGAAATTTATTTCTAGGTGATTATTGTACTTCTTTAATCAAAAGAGAGAAATCGTTTTTGTTATATAGTTAATGTTTTCTGTTGATAAACCAATGTATAAAGGCAAGGAGAGAATTCGTTTTTTAATAAAATCAGTGTTTGTAAAATCAGTTGTTTGTAATCCTTTTTTTGTAATTTCATACTCATACAATCCTTTATTGTAATGAATCATTGTTTGGATGCCATAATCGCTTAAATGTTTTTGCAAGGCATCCCGTTTTTCTGTTTGAATAACGAATTTGTGAAAATTAGTATTTTCAACACTATTTAGTATTTCTATTTGTGGTATGTTTTTCAATTCAATGACATATTGGTCTGCAATTTTTTTGCGTTGTTCAATAATTGAATCCAATGATTTTAATTGATGTAAAACCAAAGCTGCTTGCAACTCATTTATTCGAGAGTTATACCCTAAAAAAGTAAAGTTGTTGGATGTTTTTCCATGATAACGCAGGGCTTTTATTTTAGCATCTGTAGATTCATTTGAGCTTAAAACTGCGCCAGCGCTTCCGTAGGCATGAACCACTTTTGCAGGGTCGAAACTGATGCAAATACATTCCGATTTTTTTGATTTTCCGTAATTTGGAACAATTCCAATCGATTGAGCAGCATCTTCTATGACGACTAAAGAGTTTTGTTCCGCAATATTATTGATTCGCTCCATGTCCAAGATTTGTCCAAATAGATGTACTGCAATAATTGCTTTTGTTTTTGAAGTAATTTTTTGCGTAATCTCAGAAATAGTCATCATCCCATTTTCGGTGCTGATATCCACAAAAACAGGAATAGCCCCTGCTCTAATTATTGGACTTAAAGTTCCAATAAATGAAAAAGAGGTGACAATTATTTCATCTCCTTCTTGTATGTTATTTGCAAGGAGAGAAAAGAACAAAGCATCGGTGCAGCTACCAACCATAGATGCATGTGGAAAAGAATATATTTTTGAAAGTTCTTTTTCGCAAGCGGATGTATAAGGTCCGTCCATGAATCGACCCGATGAAAAAATATGATGGCTTAATTCAGCAATCTCTTTATGATTTTGCTTGTAAAAATGACTTAAGTTCAAATATGGAATAACTTTTTTGTCAAGCATAAATATTGTTTTCGAGTAGATAATTAATATAACGCTTTATTCCTTCTTCTAAAGGTATTTTTGGAGAATAATTGAGTTCTAATTTTGCTCTGCTGGTGTCCAGATATGTTCTGTTGGGACGATTGGGATGAATAAGACCCTTTTTTATGGTGATTTGTGGATAATAATTTTTAATACATTCGGACAATTCATTAATGGTATAGCCTTTTCCATAAGTAATATTAAAAATCTTACTTTGTGTTTTGATTTCCATTGCCTTAATTATCCCTTCAACTAAGTCGTCTACGTATGTGAAGTCTAATGTGAGTTCACCATCTCCACTAATCACAATCTCTTGGCCTTTTAGTGCATTCATTAAAAATAATTCCACCACTCTTTTGTTGTAATCTTCGGGTCCATAAACTGCGGATGGACGTATGATGGAGTAATCAATATTGTTTTCAATTGAAAATTTTTCTATATTTTTTTCAGAATTTAGTTTCAAACGACCATACACATCTAATGGATTTGTTGGCTGGTTTTCGTTTGCAGGCAATAAAATATTGTTTTTATTTCGTAAAAAATGACCATAAACCATAGACGAGGAGATGTATATGATTTTTTCTGGAAAATGCTTGCTTTTGCCAATAACATCCAGTGCCGATTTTATGGAATTTTCAATATCTTCTTGAGCAGTTATTGGCTCTAAATCGGCTTTCCAAACGATAGGCAATGAAGCGAAATGAATTAAAATATTAGGTTTATATTCTTCCCAAACAGCTTGAAAATGCAATTTATCGTTGCAATTACCATGAATAATGGTGCTTGAATTTAAAAGTTCTTCTCTTCGTTTATATGGATTGAATTTTACTCCATATTTAATATATTCTTTGGAGGCATCAAAAATGATGGTTTTGTAGTTTGGATTTGTTTCTAATGCTTTTGCAGTGTGAAACCCAACAAAGCCAAGTCCGCCGTTAATTAGAATGTGTTTCACAAAAGTTTTGTTTTGATTATTGAATACAAAAATAAGAAATCTGTCGGTTAAAAAATCAAAGTTTATAAATTCTTTTATTTTTTTCAAGAGTTCAATAAGATTTTGTGTATTTTTAGGGGTCAATATTTAATATATGAAACAAAGAAATCAGAAAGTCAAAATGGGAAAAAAAACAAAACTTTTTATTCTGGTTATAAGTGTGTTTTTTATTTTTGGTGCAATTTTATTGAATTATTTTTATTTTTCAAAAGTTATTTTTACAGGACCCATTTCTTTAGAAATTAAAGGGATTAATACAATTGATTATAAAAGCATTGATGTTTGTGGTGTTTCACCTACTGGAAAAAAACATGATTTTTTTTTCCAAAATAAAGAATTAAATTGGAAATACAATAATCCTTGTTTTATAAAAAATTTCACGATTAAGGGTGCAGATTCATTAATTGAAAATATATCATCAATTATTGTAACATCAAATGGTTATAATTCCCAGATTTTGAGACAACAAATAGAGTTTAATCATAATTACATAAGTATTTTAGATAAAGATATTAACAAGCCATCTTTTATTCAATTGTTTCGTTGTATGCTAAAATGGGACGAGATTTGGGTGTTTTTAATACTAGCTATTAGCGTTTTTTTGTTTGTTTTGGTGTTGAAGTTGAATATAAAAAAAGAAATTAAATTTAAACATAAAAGCATACAAATATTTTTGTTATTTGCAATTATTATCGGAGGAAATCACTTTCTGATTTTTATAATTAGTGGTAATATTCTCATTACATCGGGTGTTTTACTTATAATATTTAGCTTGTACTTATTGTATATGTTGATTTTTTTCTTCGCAAGAATATTTCATTTATCGATGAATTCAAACAATTTGAAGATGTTGTTTGTGATTACTGGGGTTTCGTTAATAGTTGTAGAGCTATTAATGATTTTTACCGGAACGATGAGTACTTCATGGGAAAACAATACTGTTTTTTTTAATAGGACTTCATGCAATTTTGAAAAGAATAGTTGGTATTATGTGTGGTCAACTCAGCACGATGTAAAAACTGAAGAATATTGTTTCAATCGAACCATAAATTCAGAAGGATTTTCCGACATAGAACATGAAATCCAGAAGGATGAAAATGAATTTCGAATAATGGCTATCGGAGATTCTTTTACCGAGGGTGATGGTGCAGATAAAGATTCAACATGGCTTAAATTTCTCGAATATCGTCTTAAACAACATCCTTTAAAACGTAATATTGACTTTATAAATGCAGGAGTTTGTGGAAGTGATCCTCTATTTGGGTTTGTATTATTAAAGGAACGATTGTATAAATATAATCCTGATTTATTGGTTTTATCACTTAATTGTAGTGATAAAAATGATGTTATAGTTAGAGGGGGTATGGATAGATTTGAAAATGGTGGTTCATTAAGATATAATGAAACTCCTTGGTGGGCATGGGTTTACAATATTAGTCATGTTTCTCGTTTGTTGTTTGCTAATATTTTGGGATATAATGAATTGTTTATTAAGGAAGGTGATGGAAGAGTTGAATTGGCAGAAAATGAAATTTTTAATTGCATTCTTGATTTTCAATCATTTTGTGATAGCAAAGGTGTAAATTTGCTAGTGGTTTTTCATCCAATTAAGCAAGAAATTATGGAGAATAAACTTTCTCTTGATCAAGTTTATAAACGGACAGAATTAACCGATAAAATAAAAACACTGAATTTATTAGATTATTTTATAAATAATGAAGGGATAACCGATGAAAATGTTGGCAGTTTATTTTGGCTATATGATCGGCATCATAATGCAAAAGGTTATGAACTTTTTGCCAAAGGCGTTGAATGGAAGTTGAAGCAACTAGGAATCCTCGATTCGTTATTTATAAATTCAGATAGTGTTAGTTTGATGAAATGATGTTTTTACAATGAATAAAATTTAATAATTGTTTCGCATACAATTTCAATTTGTTCATCACTTATTTCAGGGTAAATTGGCAATGACAATAATTCATCTTGATTTCGGGCAGCAATCGGAAATTCCATTGTTTTATGATTTAAATGACCATAACAGTCAAGAAAAGGGAGTGCTTTGGCATAATGAATTCCAGTTTGAATATTATGTTCAAGCAAATATTTTTGTAGGTTTTCTCTGTTTTGGCAACGAATGACAAACAAATGAAAAACATGACTTGATAGAGGTCTAATTTTAGGTATAACTACATTATTGCATTTTGATAAACATTCAATATATTTTGATGCTGCTTCAAAACGCTTCTGATTCCAAATGTCAATATATTTCATTTTAACGGAGAGAATTGCCGCTTGAATTCCATCCAGTCTGCTATTTATTCCCTCTATTAAATGAACATGCTTTTCGGGAGAACCATGATTGCAATACATTCTAATTTTATCAGCCAAAGCATTCTGGTTGGTAATAATTGCTCCTCCGTCGCCGTACGCTCCTAGATTTTTCCCGGGATAGAAACTAAATATTGCAGCATCGCCAAAAGTTCCTGTATATTGATTGTTGTATTTTGCAAAATGAGATTGAGCACAATCTTCTATTAATAATAAATTGTATTTTCGACAAATTTCTTGAATTTTCAAAATATCTACCGACTGCCCATATAGATGAACGGGGATTATTGCTTTTGTTTTGGGGGTAATTTTGTTTTCAATCAAGTTTGTGTCTATTCCAAAAAAATCATCATTGTCAACAAAGATAACTTTAGCTCCGTTGCTCGATATTGCTTCGGAAGTGGCTATAAAAGTGTTGGCAGCTGTTATTACTTCATCTCCTACTCCAATGTTTAATGCTTTTAGTGTTATTGTTAAGGCGTCGGTTCCATTAGCAACACCAATACAATGTTTTATTCCTAACTTCTGTGCAAAATCTTCTTCAAATGATTTAACAAAAGGCCCTTGTATATAAGCATTTTTAGAAATTACATTCTGAATAGCATCATCAATTTCTTTTTTAATTGACATGTATTGTTTGCTAAGATCAATAAAAGGAATCATGTTTTTTTTTCAAATATCCTACATTTTTTTGATATATTTGTGTTTTTATTACATTTTTTCATATTTATAGTTGCAATTAATAAATTAATAGAAATGAATATTGCTTTAATTGGATATGGATATTGGGGGATTAACTTGGCTCGAAATATTGTTCAGAATAACAAAATGACCCTAAAGTATATTGTTGATACGAATAAAAGTCGAATTGATATCGCTAAAAAAACATATTCTGGGGTGTCGGTTATTGCTGAGTTTGATACCGTTTTATCGGATTCCAATATTGATGCAATAGTTATTGCAACGAATCCCGCCAGTCATTATGAATTAGCAAAAAAATCATTGCAAAATGGGAAACATACTTTGGTTGAAAAACCCTTGGTTACTGAAATTTCTCAAGCTGAAGATTTGCAAGAAATTGCTGAAAAGAACAGCTTGATATTAATGGTCGATCATACATTTATGTACAATGGAGTTGTTCAAAAAATGAAACAAATTATCGATTCCGATGATATTGGTGATGTGAAATATATCGATGCAACACGAATTAATTTAGGGATTTTTCAAAATGATATTAATGTACTTTGGGATTTAGCAACGCACGACTTATCCATTGTTAATTTTTTATTGGGCTCTTTCCCCAATGCAGTATCGGCCATAGGAAAATGCCATATTAAACCAAACATTGAAAATATTGCTTATTTGACCTTACAATATGATAATGATATTATTGCACATATTCATAGTTCATGGATGTCGCCCGTTAAAATCAGAAAAATGCTCATTGGAGGGACTAAAAAAATGATTGTTTACGATGATATAGAACCAACAGAAAAATTGAAAATTTATGATTCAAGCATTATTATTAATAATGAAAATCGAGAACAATTGTTGGTTGATTATAGAATAGGGGATGTGTTTGTTCCAAAATATAATACACAAGAACCATTAGCAATGATGATTCAAGATTTTGAACAATCTATAATAAATAACCAAAAGCCTCTTTCTGATTTGCAATCTTCAATCAATATTATTAAAATATTACAAGCTGCTCAAATGTCTATTCTTCAAAAAGGTAAAGAAATTCAATTATAATTATATGTCTCAACAAACTTGGTCGATAATTATTTTTGCATTTAATGAAGAAAACTCTATCAAGGCAGTTATTGATAATTGTTATTTATTGCTCGAAAAAATTTCTCCCGAAGTATTTGAATTAATTATTGTTAATGATGGCAGCACCGATAATACTTCTTTAAATATTAAAGAAGCAATTCAAAATAAAAAGAATATTAAATGTATTGAGCATATTTCAAATTTAGGAATTGGAAAAGCATTACTGAGTGGTTATAATATTGCGAAATATGAAAATGTTTGTGCCGTTCCAGCCGATGGACAATTTGATGTTTTTGAAATCTCACCATTCGCTTCCTTTCCAGATGATACTGTGATTTCATTTTATAGGGTTCAAAAAACCCGATATACTCTTTATCGTAAATTGTTGAGTTATGGGAATCGTATTTTTAATAAGTACATACTTGGTATTCGAGTCAAAGATGTGAATTGGATAAAAATTTACAAGTTAAATGTGCTAAAGAGCATGAATCCAATTTTAAGCAGTTCTCTTGTGGAAAGTGAAATCGTAGCTAAATATGTAAGGAAGGGATTTAAAATAGTAGAAGTTGAATCTAAATACCATATTCGTTTGAGTGGCAAATCAAAAGGTGCTTCTTTTAAAATTGTATTGTTGGCAATTCCTGAATTGGTAAAACTTTTTTGGATTTTTAGACTAAAAAGAGATTGATTTTTCGAGATTATACCGTTTCTGTTTGCTGTTTTCAAGTGTTAAATGCAACTTGTTGCTTTTGCAAATTTATTGATAAATATTCATTTGGCGTCAAATAATTTAATTTTTTTCTTGGTCTGTTGTTTAACTTGTGTTGTACATATTTAACTTGTTGATTTGTAACGT
>JBBQWB010000099.1:0-10833 GCA_038210985.1 Bacteroidales bacterium | reverse complement strand
TTGAAATCCTCATCCCGATTAATATTTTGTTGAATTTCAACGCCTTTCATCTTTATGCTTAGTGTCTAAAATAGCGTTGAAAACTTACAAAATCTAAATCGGGACTGCGAAAAATCTTAATCGCCTCAAAAAATCTAATTTTTATAAGCACCCTAAAAGAATTTTTGAAATATAAATTGGTTTCTTTGAAAATTAATAAATTTATGTTAATCTTAAAAGTCTATTGAAAACTGCTGATTGCTTGCATTATCATCAAGTAGTTTAGCATTATAACCCATTGGAATTGTTTTAGCAGAACTTCCTCCTGAATATTGAAAGCCAAAGGTAGCTTCTTCACCTTGAGCCCTTGGAAGAGATCCTTGATCAAGATATCTAACAGATAAAACATTAGATCCTTCATGAAGTGTGATATAAGCATGTACTCTTTTATTAACTGCATATGGAGTTGGTCTCACATAAGTATCAGATTCAATAAAACATATTCTGTTTGGGCTTGTCCCTAAGGTTTTATATCTAATTGTTCTGGCCACATGGTCATCCCAATGGAAAAACAGCATTGGATCACTCGATATGCTAGAAGGTAATGCGGAGTTAAAATAAGATGTAGAAGTTGTTGTTCCAAAACCTAAAACTCCATTGGTATTTATCCATGCTTCAGTATAAGTGACACCTTCGATAATGAAGTTTAATCCTAAACTAATTGCATATGCAGCATCGTCAACTTCAGTAGATACTAGAGTTGTCCAACCCGAAATATCATCCATACTTGGATGCAAAGTACTTGAAACTGTTGCCGTATTATAATTCCAAGTTCCCAAACCACTGGCATCTGAAGTAAGCACCTTTCCAACTGCAGGAGAGCCACCAGTAATTTTAACTTGTCCATTTACTTCTAATTTTGCACTAGGACTTATTGTTCCAATTCCCACATTGCCACCGTTTGGATTTATATACATATCTCGTGGCTGATAGTAACCTAAATAAATATTTTTAGATGGTGCTGGATCTAAATGTAAATTGCCATCTGTTGAAATAACTTGTGCTGTTCCTGCGGCAGCCTGATTTGGTGCAGCTCCGATAAATAATTTACCTCCCCAAGATGCATTTGGACCAAAAAGTGCTAAAGATGCATCGCCAGATGAAATATGAAATTTTGCTCCAGGAGTTGTAGTGCCTATACTAATGTTTGTTCCATCATCGTATATTAAAGAGTTTCCTAAAGTTGTTCCATTAGGAGTCCATTTAGGAATATAGTTTGCTGTACCAGAACCCCTTGTGGACATGGACGAATTAGCAACTGTTTCCACCGAATTAAAAGCATCCACAATCGAAACTGCCCATCCGTCATCCCATTGATCCGTAGTATAGTTGCTATAACCCGCTTGAAACTCCGTAACAAATACTTGAGTATAGGACCATGTAGAAGAAGTTTCGCCAATCCAAATACAATTTTTAGGGGTTCCATCATATCCAAATCTTACCGTAAGGTTATCGCCACTTGTGGATGTAACATTCGCAAATGTATTATACCAAGATCCTAATCCATAATTATATCCGCCCAATTCAATTGTATATGATTTATCTGTATTGTATTGGTAAATTTTTACAGTCATTCGCATCATGGTTGAAGTTCTGTACTGAGGCAATGTAATTTTTATTGCTCCAATAATAGAAGATGTAGTTGTAACAAATGACCCACCATCTGGTGAAACAATCCGTAAACCTATATTATTTTGTGAGAAAGCTGCAGCTTTTACAGTTCCATTTACCTCCAACTTAGAAGTAGGAGCAAGAATTCCAATTCCCACACTTGTGCCATTATCAAATAGCTGAGAGTTTCCAAGTGAATTAGCACTAGTAAATTTAGAAATATAATTTTGTGTCCCTGATATAGTACCAATATCAGTACTTGTTAATAATTTTTGCCATGAGCCCCAACTTGCAATTCCAGTTGATTTTCGCATCCAAAGATTACCATTTTCGGTAAATCCCATTTGATGCATTGGACCACCAGAAAAATCGACACCAGAGCCCCACGGTCTAAATGATAAAATTCCATGGTAAGTACCTCCATCCAACAATCCATCGGTTGTGTTTTGTTTAAAATCAGCCTGAAGTGATTGTTCGAAAATTTGAGGGTCGGAGTTTGTGCCCCGAGTGTCTGCCGTATTCATTTTCCGAACTCTTAATCTATTAAATTCGCCAGAAATTACATCCGAAGCATCGTGTGTATGATTTCCTGCGGCTATTTGAGCTGCTCCTGTTCCGATACTCAATGATATGGTTGGATTGCCCGAAACACCATCACCGTTTGCTATACTGCCTCCATTGCCCGACCAAGTTATCGTTCTACCATTCACAGTTCCTGATCCAGTGCGAGCAATTAAGCCATTTGTAGCTAGATTATGCAATGCCAATGCTTGCCCAGTGAGTTCAAAATTTGCAGTATTTAGTATAATTCCATTGCTTGCGGTGTAGGTTGAGTTATTGTCGGTTGAATTTATCGTAATGGTGTTTCCCGATTTCACTACACTCGTTGCTCCCGAACCCGTTATGTTTATAGTCGCTCCAGAAGTAACGCTAGATTCGTTTAATCCGGAACCTTGCAATTTCCAATTTGCATAATTATCATACGTACCAGTATGATTATGATCACTCCTTGACACAGTATTAGCAGTTCCCGAACCAGCGAAATCAACCGCCCATGAAGTTGCTGTGCCGCCATCGTAATTGCTTCCTGTTAAACCTGCACCTCTAGTTAAAGCAGCATGAGTATGAGCTGATGTGGCAAATGCAGAAGCATGGTTCCCATCCAATAAATCGGCATCAAGACCACTTCCGCTACCATCATTTGCTGAGTTAAAAGATTGATAAACGACAAGAGCTATTTCTTTGGTTATGCCTGCTGGTTTTACAGAATTTGTAATCGAAGTTAACCTATTTTCTTTTACACCTCCATAACTGTCGTTTACAAAAACACTAAACCCTTGCCAATAACTTTGTCGGGGAAACCAAAAACACAAGTTACCATTATAGTTAAATGCAACCATTCCAGAAATAAATGTTCCATTTGATATTCCAGAAGTATTTATTATTGTATTATTATAAATATACCCTTGAACTTTTAGGTCAAAAGGGATTAGAGAACCATATGAATTTCCTTCAATTTCAAGCAAAAATGGTTCTCCATTAGTAACACTATAATCAATATTTGTCTGAATTAAAGTGCCATCTGCAAAATCCCTATTCGATTGAAAAAATTGTAATGAAGAAGCATGATAATTATCTAAAAAATCGGCATTAAGATTTGTATTAATGGTAGTTGAGTTTACTGCCAAAGGAGCTGTACCTGTTGCAATGGTTGAAATAAGTTGATTGTCCGAACGAATAGAACCTCCAACTACATCTATTTTTGCACTTGGGATTGCAGTTCCAATTCCTAGCCTATTATTTGTTGCATCCCAGAAAAAATTTCCATCGCTATCGTATGTTTGTGTAGATGCTCCATTCCAGAACGAAACATGACCATTTAATCCTGTTCCTGTTATCATATTTGTATGTGCATGATTGCCAGCGGCAACCGTTCCTGCTGTTGTTCCTACATTTAAAACAGCCGAATTCCCTAAACCTAAATTTGTTCGTGCATCCGCAGCATTATTAGCTCCCGTTCCTCCATTTATTAGTGGTAAAACCCCTGTAACATGCGTGCCTAAATTTATCAACTGAGCCGTTAATTGTTGATTAGATAAGACCAGATAATCTTGCCCTGCAATAGTTACTGCTTCATGCATCTCGGTAATTTCTTCTTCAATTACAATTTTATCCCAAGTTGGCGAAAATGTAGTTCCCGAATTAAAATAGATTCCTGGATTATTATCCATTTGAAAAATAACTAAACCAAATGCTGGATTAATAATAAAATCTCGTTGAATTTTTGACATTCGAGGTATTAATAATCCTTTGGAGGTTGACTTAATTTCTAAAACACTTGACTCATCTGGCGTGAAACTAGACTCACCAATACCTATGTTTTGAGCTTTTGCTATAAATAGGCTCACAAATAATAAAATAAATAAACTAACTTTTTTCATCTCGAAAATATGTTAAATGTCTTAAAAGTCCTTTTTAATAAAATTCTTTAAACTGATTCCAAAACCAGCTTCTGTTTTAATTTTTAATAGATAAATAGATGTTGAAAGCTGATTAACAGGAATAATAATTTTGTTATTTCCATCCGTTAAAAGGTGATCTGATTGATAGATTAGCTTACCTATTCCATCATACAAAACCATATTTACAGGTTCACCTCGAGGAAGTGTTATTGTTACTACTAATCCTTCTTCGCTTTGATATGCCCAAGCATTAAAATCCACAGCATCTTCATTTTGACAGTTTGATGTTTTATTTGCTATAATTTTGGTTGTTCCATCAAAGTCGGTTTGACTTAAACGATAATATACCAGTCCACTGTTTTGTTCTTGGTCGGTTATGGAGTAAAAATTAATTGTGGATGAATTTCCAGCTCCATTAACTTTCTTGAAAAAAGAATAATGTTGTCCATTAAAACTTTTTTCAATGGTAAAAAAGTTATTATTTGATTCGCTGGCTGTTTCCCATGAAATTAAACGTCCATCGGATTGGCAATTTATTTTAAACTTTAATAATTGCACTGGAAGTGGGTGAGAATAATCCACTAAAGTCCATGAACGAAAAAAATTAGCAGGTGAAACCATAATATCATTAACAGTATTGGAGTTTATGTCCACGATTCCCTCGGGTAACATATCGCCCCAACTTCCTCCTACCGAATTAAATCGTTGTGCCTTTAAATTACCTTCATTTATAGTGTTTCCTGCACCAGATATTTCTGATTCAAGATAGGTAAATGACATATTTGAGGTTGGCAAATTGGTATAATTATCGGCTTCAATTATCCAAAATCTATCAATCACAAAAGCCGAATTATTTACCGAGCCAGTTTCAATATCTAGCATGTGCGAAACATCACTTGGTCTGAAGTTGTTATTATCCCAATCCGAACCTCCATAAGTGGAAAAATCAATTTTACCACTTCCTGTTCCTGAACTCAAAATTTCGAAAATAATTGGAATTTTTTCGCCTGCTTGATTTGAAAAAGGAACCGCATAAACTCCAGTATTTGTGCCAATTGACCAACTTAGTTTATTTGCTTCGCCTTCGCTCACGATGTTTCCACCAGTTCCCATAACCTGTATGGCATCTGCCGACCCATTATCGATAATTAAATTAGCACCATTCCGTATGCTAATAAATGCATTGTTGTTGATAATTAATTTAGCATTTTGAGCATTTGTTAGTTGAAAAACAAACATACAAATCAAATACATGCAATTTTTTCTCATATAGAAAGTTAGGGCGAACCAATTAATTCCCAAATTTAATAGAATATATAATACATTAGTAATATTGTAACACTTTATTTTTTGTTTTAAAAAATTATCATTAGACAAGATTTGCAAGTAATTCATTATTAAATTTTTATTGATTATTTCTTTGTTAAAAATATATAACAAATTCATTCTTAAACTCATTTTCGATGAAGCGATGTTATCTTTGTAAAAAAACAAAATATAATAATATGAAAAATAAGACATTAATTTTAGCACCTATTATAATCTCAATCTTAGTACTTTTATCTTCGTGTAAACCATACTATAAATGTGGAGAAACTTCTTTTAACACTTCAGAATCTAGCACCAAAACAGTTCCATTTTTAACTTCAAAAAGAGTTAAAACTGTTATTAAAGAAAGGGATTCACTTTGTTCTGGTTTAAGCTCAAAAATATCTGAAAATCAAAATTTGCAAAACAACTTATCTGATAAAAATTTAAAAGTGCAGAATTTAACATCCAATCTGGATTTGTTGCAAAAAAAATACAATGAATTGATAGATGAAAGTTTGTCGAAAACCGAACAGTTAAATACAGCTTTAAAAATTAAATCGCAAGAGCTTGAAGAAAAGGAACGATTGTTATTGCAACGTGAAAAAGCATTAAAAGAGATGCAATCGATAGTAGCTCGCCAAGATTCGATAACCAATAGATTGAATAATATTTTGCGGGATGCTTTATTAGGATTTAATTCGGAAGATTTATCTGTAGAAATAAAAAACGGGAAAGTATATGTTTCCATGTCGGATAAACTGCTTTTTAAATCGGGCAAAGCCGATGTAGAAGTGGAAGGCAAAAAAGCATTAAAAGTACTTGCTGACGTTCTTAATAAAAATCCAGATATTGATATTTTGATTGAAGGTCATACAGATAATGTTCCGATAAAAACAGCAACATTCAAAGACAATTGGGATTTAAGTGTGGCTCGTGCAACAACTATTGTTCGGATTTTAAGCGAGGAATACACTGTTACTCCTCAACGTTTAACTGCTGCCGGAAAAGGTGAATTTATACCACGTGCAAGCAATGATAATGCAGAAGGCAGGGCAAAAAACCGCCGTACAGAAATTATTTTATCGCCTAAATTAGACGAGTTGATGAACATGCTAAAAACCAAGTAATACCGATACTAAAATCAAATTCTAAATTTTTAACTTAAAAAACTGGCCTAGTTTTTTCACAAAACTTGTTTTGCTTAAATTTAAAAAAAAATGAAAAAAATATTATTTTCTTTAGTCTTTGTTTGCGGATTTTTCTATTCTCAGTCGCAAAAAGTTTACAGCGTTCAATATTCAAGTCAAGCCGATGTTAAAGTTTATGTTGTAAACTACGAAAGTCAAGCCGACTTAATTGTTTACAAAGTCGATTACGAGAGTAAAGCTGGAAAAAACGATGGTCAATGGTATTTTGTTCAGTACGAAAGTCAGGCTGATAAAAAAATCTATTTTGTTGATTATGAAAGTCAATCAGATTTAAAAATTTATTTTGCTAAATACTCAAGTCAGGCTGGATGGAAAAACAACAGCAAAATGCATTTGATGTATTAAAACAAAAGTATCAATAATTTATTGAAACAATATAAGCCAATTTTACACTAAAAGGTGCAATTTGTTGTTCCACTCCATTTTGGTCGAGCCATTTTTTGGAAAAGCCATAACCACCCCTTAAATTAACTTCTCGGCAATTATCATCTTTATTTAACCAACGATAGGAAACCTCAACAGCTGGCTGAATCCAATTATGCTTAGCATAAATCAACTCCTCACGATTTGGAGATTTTTTAGGCTTAAATTGTTCGGATGAAATTAAAGGAAATATATTTAATTCGGCACCTAAGCCAACCATCCAACCTTTAATTTGTGGAGTTTCAAAATTGGAAGCAACCCCTGAATGATATTGTAACATCAAAGGCACAGATAAACTTCCGTAGGCTCCACTCCCATCATTTGCTGTTAAATAGGATAATCCAAACGTAAGCGGCATGGTAATAGACAAACTATGGCTATCATCCATAAACCAAATTGAATATCGCATGATATAAGTTAACGACATTACATTCCAACTTGAGCTATATTGACCAACAAAACGTTCGGGATTAAATCTTCCGATGCTAACTCCAGTAGTATCATAAAATGGAACTTTAGTTAATGTTCCAGAAACGTATTCGGAAAATAAACTTACCCCAACACTATGAAAAAACCTAGGAACTCGCTCCTTTTCATCTTGAGTTTCGACCTGTGAAAATACAGATTGAAAACAAATTAGTACAAATATTATGGCAATAACAAATTTATAATTTTTCATCATATCCTATTTTAATGACAAATTTACAAAAATTAAGACATTATCGAGCACTGAACTGAAAAAATTAAAATCATAGTTAAATCTTAAAATAAAAAATTCAGGGTTAACATTAGCTTGTTAATATTAAAACATCTAGTAAAACTTGTATCCAGCAATTTTTAATTACGTTTGTACGTTATTAGCTTCAAACTTTATTAATTCATGAAATATCCACAGGTATCCCGAAAGTTGATCAAAAAGATAGCAAAATATGCCTTATGGATTTTTGGAATTCTAGCGTTTTTAGTTATCACACTTTTTTTGTCAGCCTATTTACTTCAAGATAAAATTGCAGCTTATGCCGTGGATAAATTAAACGAAGATTTAAATACTTCGTTAACTTACAAAGAAATTCACTTTAGTTTTATGAGTAGATTTCCGGATGCCAGCTTAGAGTTTAGGGAAATAAAAATGGCAGAAATAGTACCATATAAGAAAAAGGGAACTTTATTTAAAGCTCGACATTTTTATGCTCGATTTAATGTTTGGGATATAATTACAGGAAATTACACAGTTCGGAAAATTGAAATAATGGATGGTTCTATAAATTTAAAACATTTTAAAGATGGAACAGATAACTATCATGTTTTTAAATCAGATACAAGCAATACACAATCAGGATTTAATTACGATTTAAATAAAGTGATTTTTAAACGAGTGAACTTTAGTTTAATTGGATATAAAAATAATGATCGTTATGCATTTATAATAAAGCAAGGTCAGGCAAAAGGCAATTTTAGCAGCGATAATTACTCCTTAAAAATTGATGGAGATTTATTGATTCATCAAATAATGACAGACAGTGTAAGTTTTATTAGAAATAAAGAGGCTAAGATAGATTTAAATTTTTTGGTAAATAATATTAAAAGCAGATATACCATTCACAATGGCGATTTAAAGCTTAGCAAAATACCCTTTTCGGTTGAAGGGATAATAATATACTCTGATTCGATTAAAAATATTGATTTTAACATCAAAGGGAACAATTTAAAGTTGCACGATTTTATTCAGGAGTTGCCCCCCGAATATCAAGAACAATTATCGGGGATAACCACCAATGGCGATTTTTCATTTGAGTATAAAATAAATGGCGATTTGGGTTCGACAGCTCCATTTAATATGTTATTGAATGCGTCGATGAAAAATGGAACTTTAAATAAGGAAAACAGCGACATTAATTTGACGAACCTAAACTTTAATTTAACTTATACAAATGGAGGCTCAAATTTATTAAAAAACAGTAAGCTTAATTTTAAAAACTTTAATGCAACACATAAAATGGGAAGGATTTCTGGTGATTTTTCCATCGTAAATCTCGAAAATCCAAATATTAATGCCACTCTTAAAGGCACCATTAATTTAGCTGATTTAATGCCTTTTATCGGAAACGAAACAATCAAAACTATTAGCGGAAAAGCCGTTGCAGATATAAAAATAGATTTAAAACTAAAACAATGGAGCAATGTAAAATCAACCGACTTTATAGGGAGTAAATCGTCGGGTATGATTAATTTGAGCAATGTAAATATTGAAGTAAAAGATAGTCCAAAATTGATTTCGGATTTGAATGGAATTGTTTTATTTAGTAATACAAATTTGGAAATAACTAAAGTCAATTTGAATTATGGAAAAACAGATTTTGCAATTTCGGGAAGTTTAATCGATATTTTTCCTTATTTTTTCAATTCGTCATACCCTTTAAAAGCAAAGGTGAAGGCACAAACCACAAACCTCGATTTTGATGAATTACTTAAATCAAATTCGTCAACAGAAACATCCAGTAAAAAATTAAATATACCCGAAAACATACTAGCTGCTGTCGATTTTCATGCTGAAAAGGTAAAATTTGGCAAGTTTACAGGAACTGACATGAAGGCTTCTGTTAACTTTGTAAATGGACGACTAGACATCCAATCTTTTAATATCAACGCATTAGATGGCAATATTTCGGCAAGTGGCAAAATATCAAAAACCAATGAAGGAACCTTTTTTATTACTGCTAAAACTAAAATTAAGGGCTTAAATGCACGAAAAACATTTTACGCATTTGATGATTTTGGACAAGAAGTGGATGGTTTAACATACAATAAAATTAATGGAACCATTGATGCAAATATCGAACTGGTTTCGGAATGGAATTCGGATTTTAGTCCTAAAATGGATCGATTGATGGTTGTTTCGGATGCAATAATTACAGATGGTGAAATTCGCAATTACAGCACTCTTGAGGCTTTATCTAAATACGTTAAAGTGAGTAATTTATCTGAAATTAAATTTGCTATATTAAAAAATGTGATAAGCATTCGAAATGAAGTTATAACTATTCCAGAGATGGAAATTAAGTCAAATGCAATGAATTTGTGGGTTTCGGGAACTCACACTTTTAAAAATGAAATTAATTACCGAATTCGAATTTTGCTTTCGGAAGTACTTGGAAAAAAAGCAAAAGAAGCAAATAAAACGAATCAGGAATTTGACATTGAGGATGACGGACTTGGTCAAACTACTCTCTATTTACTTGTAACTGGCACCACCGATAATCCAAAATTCAAATACGACACAAAAGCAGTTAAGAAGAAAATTGCCGAGGATGTAAAAACTCAAAAAACCGAGATTAAAAAATTGCTATTTGAGGAGTTTGGAATATTCAAAAACGACACAACCATAAACAAAGAAGCGAACAAAACAAAGGAAATTAAGGAAAAGGAAAAGGAAAAAATCCGTCAACAGGAATCGGGAAAGTTTATTATTGAATGGGATGATTAGCCATTTTAATGAGATATTGTGGTTATACCGTAAAAAAAGCATTACATCTGGCTTCGACACTTTTTTAAATTATTTTACAACACCCTTAAAATAAATAGTTTACAATAATATAAATAAATTTTTGGGTGTTTTGGCTTCATTTTTCCTTAATTTTACATTACTGACCGACAAAAATAAATAATGACAATTTATTCCATTGATTATCATTTTAGTAGAAACAATAATAAATCTATGGGGTAGTTTTTTACAGATTTTCACCAATTTATTTGCCTCAATCCTGAAGGATGTAAATTGT
>JBBQWB010000098.1:0-11213 GCA_038210985.1 Bacteroidales bacterium | reverse complement strand
GGTTCCTCCAATGGTATTATTTTTAGCGAATCCTTCAATACTAATTCCATCGTAATTTTTAACTGCTGCTGTTCCAGTTCTATTTGTGCCAACATAATTTCCAATTACTTGATTATTAGTTGCATCTACAATCCGAATTCCTATGTGTTGATTGCCCGAAACAATATTTCGTTCTTCTAAAGCAGTTCCTCCGATGCGATTATTGTGTGTTCCATAAATTAATTCAATTCCGATGTAATTTCCAGCAGTATCGTTGGCGTTGTAATTGGTTCCAATATAATTTCCAACAATAACATTATCAGAAGAGGAACTTCCGAAAATTTGAATTCCAATGAAAAATCGACTTATAATAAATCCTTTTATTGTAACATTCGATGCATTCATCAGGGCAAAAGCATAATTTACAACGTTCATATTGCCATCAATTTGAATTTCTGGGCCATTTGGATTTTTGTCGCCTTGATTTTGCGTTTGTGTAGTTCCATCAATAGTTACATTGCTTTTAATCAAATAGTTGAAACTTGAATTCGGTGTAATTTTCCAAACTCCTGTGCTTGAATTGTAATTTGGGTCGTTAAGTGGAATGTTGAAAACTATGGAGTGTGGACCGTTAGAACTGTTTGCCATATCAATTGCTTGACGCAAACTTCCACTTCCCGAATCGTTGGTGTTGGTTACTGTAAAAATTCCAGCTTTAATATTGAAATTAAACATTAATAGGAGAGATACCAAAAAAAATACACCAAGTTTTATCGATTTATTCATACTTCATTTTTTTTTTTTTGAAAATTATAAATTTAATACAAGTTTCTATAATTCTATACTATTTGAATTAAAAATCAATTATTGTAATGATTTTTGATTTTTGAATACTGCCTTTTTTTGCGAGTGAAATTATATAATTTCCTTGTTTTAAATTCTGGTTTTGCATCGAAAATTGGAAATGATTTTCACCTTGTATTAAAAAATCATTTTTCAGAACGGATATTTCTTTTCCGCATAAATCGGTTAAAATTATTTGATAGTTGTTTGCTTCAGAAATTGAAAACGAGCATTTGAAACTTCCATTATTTGGATTTGGGAAAACAGTAAAATTATTGTTTTGGTTTGCAATTTCTTCAATACCAACACTTACTGTGAAATTTTCGGAAAATTCGGAAGTGTTTTCTAATGAATCGGTGGCAGTAGCAGTAATAAAATCGCCATTTACAAGTCCTTCAACCTGAATTGTCCAATGTCCGTCTGGCGTTGGATTTGTTTTTCCAATGTAAACTTTTCCTTGACCATGATTTAAAATATCGATTGCTTCGACTTGAAATATTTCAATTGAATTTTTGGAACTGAATGGGGAATCGAGAGTTCCGGTAATAAAAGTTCTGCCATTTGATGAATTATAGCCTGTTGAATTAATTACAGGATAGTTTTGTAAATTATTTGGTCCACTATCGGCATCGCCTGCATCATCCAAATTAACACCTTCAGGCATAATATCAATTCCTAAAAATGCATTGTTATAAATTGAATTTCCCGAAATTTGATTATGCAACGAATTATTTCCCATTATCACAACTCCACCAGAATCGTTGTTTGCAATGTAATTTCCATGACCTATATTGCCAAGTTTATTGTGTGAGGCTCCAAACGCAATTACTACTCCGGTTGATCCATTTCCCAATGCAGTTGAACCATCTTTGCCAATTCCGATGGAATTGCTAATGATTTTATTGTGATGTGTATTGTCGGTTAAAATCATTCCGCAGGAAATATTGCCTGAAATTATGTTGCCATCAATTATTGAATTGCTACTTAAACTGCTAATTCCTATGCCGTAAAAGTTTCCTAATGCAGTGTTTCCGGTAATATCGGTCCCAATATAGTTTCCAATGATTTGATTTGAGTCGGTTGTATTATCCGTAATTTCAATTCCGGTGTAATTATTTCCCGAAAATATGTTTCTATCGTTCAAATTGATGCCGCCAATAATATTGTATTTAGCACCGCCGCCAATAATTATTCCTACATCATTAGGGACAGCTGCTGTTCCTGATGCATTTGTTCCAACTAAATTTGCTCTAAAAGTGTTGTAATAACTACCAGTTGTAACAATAAAAATTCCATAGCTAATATTGCCCGAAAGCAAATTTTGTTCAATCATATTATGATTTGAAGCAGCATCCACGCAAATTCCAGTGGCATTTGGAATCGAAAAATTTCCACTTACATCCGTTCCAATGTAATTGCCAACAATATTGTTTTGTGAACAATTTCCATAATAAATTGCACCATACACGCGATTTCCTGAAATGATATTTCGTTCGTTTGCGGTGAATCCTCCAATACGATTGTATTTCGACACCGTATTTATTTCAATTCCGTTAGCTTGAATTAATGTGTCGTTTTTTCGAAATGTTGTGGTTCCAGTTACATCGGTGCCAATAAAATTGCCCCTAACGATATTACTATCTGACGATTCAATATAAACTCCAATTTCGTAATTTGCCGAAATAATATTCCGTTCATTAGACGACGAACCACCAATTATATTCCGGTCGGCATCCATTTTTATAATTATTCCGTATGCATTACTCATGGCAATTGTGCCTGTTGAGTCAGTGCCAATAAAGTTTCCTTGAATATTGTTGTTGTTAGCTCCAGTGCCGTTTAGCACAATTGCTGCCGAAGTATTTCCCGAAATAATATTTCGTTTATTTGCCAAATTTCCACCAATTGTGTTGTTTGGAGAAGTGTTTATAATTATTCCCGATTCGTTTGATAAGGTATCAGTGCAATTTACATTAACTCCAATAAAATTATTAATAATTATGTTGGATGAACTTGAATTTCCATTCAAAACAATTCCGGATGATAAATTTCCCGAAATAATGTTACGATTGGTAAAACCTGAGCCCCCGATTGTATTCGATGCTGAATTGTCTAAAATAATTCCATTGCTATTTGGTAATTTTAAGTTTCCACTTTTATCGGTACCTATAAAATTACCTTTGATGCTCATGGTGTTTCCCGAAGAAGCAACAATCCCAGCTTGGTTATTTCCTGAAATCAGATTATTTTGGATAATTGTTCCAGGTGCATCGCCCGAAATACCAATCCCATAATTGTTTGCAATAGAAGATGTTCCGTTATAATTTGTTCCAATATAATTATCGGATATTACATTTGCATTTGCCATTGTACCATAAATCTGAATTCCAAAATCAAAGCCATTAATAATAAGTCCCTTAATTGTGTTTCCAGGTGTTGCAATTCTAAATGCATAAGTAATAACTGTGCTACAGCTTAATTCAATTTCGGGTCCAAACGGATTTGAATTTCCTTGATTTGTTGTTTGCGAACTTCCATCAATGGTAATAAAAGGTTTTATTATCATTGGAGTAATTGTGATTAGCGTAATCTTCCAAACTCCTGAAGTTGAATTGTAGTTTATATCTGAATTTGGAATATTGAATAGAATGGTGTGAGGTCCATTTGATGCATTCGCATCCGTTATTGCTTGTCGAAGTGAGCCAACACCTGAATCGTTTGTGTTTATTACGGTAAATGTTGTTGCAGAAAGGTTGCTTAAACAGAAAAGTCCCAATAAAATAATAAAACTGAATATTTTATTCATATTAAAAAATAATGATTAATAAATGCTTGAAAATACCTCCAAATATAAATAAAAAAAAGGTGTAAATAATTTACACCTTTGTTTTATTGCTAAAAGAACTAAAAATTATGTAATTCTTTTATAAGTTGTGAAGGATTTTGAAGCAAATCGATGTGTTTATCGATGTGAATCATATTTGAAATAGAAAGTTTAGTGGTTTTAAGGTGTTGATTGTTATCTTCATCCGTATGTTTGATGACGATTAATGAACCAAATTTTACAACAAATTCTGGAATGTGTTTATTTACATCAATAAAATTCTGGAACAATTTTTTAAGCGATTTATCATCATTATTTGTATTGCGAAGTGTATTATAAGTTTTATCAAGAATTGTAAATAAATTATGAATATTAAATTCTTTTTGACTAACTACAATACGTTCGCTATATTTTTGTAATTTTTTGCTTGGAGTATAAAAATCGAAGCCTATGGATTTAATAATTTCACGTAGTGATTTAAAAACAATATCCCAATCTTTTTGACTATCCGAACCAACATATACTTCCATAGGAACGTGACGTTTTAGTTCACGATTTTTATAATTTGTATTTATAGAATTGAATGAAATATATTCGCTAAATGCATTTTGAAGTATATAAATTTGGTCTTTTAAGCGAATAATTTCATCTTCATGATCTTTGGTTAAGTTGTTTATTTTAGATTGATAATAGTTGTAAAAATCTTTCATGTATTTATTGCGAGGACCAGCAGCAACCAAACGTTTTCCTTCTTCCGAATCGCTAAAATTTTGGAAGTTTTGGATAAATTTATCTGCTAAAATTTGAGCTTGTTCGTCGTAAGCAGAAGGATATTTCCAACTGTTTTTAGGAATTAAAATGGAAGGATCAACACCTTTAATTTCTTTTGGAATCATTAGTCCAAATGCTTCCATTTCGACAAATTCTGCATTTTCTATCGAGCCATCGATGATAGCACTAATAATTCGGCGAGTGGAAGGAATATCAATTCGATTGCCAACGCCATAAGGTCCACCAATCCAGCCAGTATTAACTAAATATGCAGTTGCACCATGTTGTTTCATTTTTTCGGAAAGTGCTTTTGCATAAACGGTAGGATGAAGTAAAAGGAAAGGAGCACCAAAAGCTGGTGAAAATGTTGGGGTAGGTTCTTTTACACCACGTTCGGTTCCTGCTAATTTTGAAGTAAACCCGCTTAAAAAATAATACATTGCCTGGTCGTTCGTCAATTTTGAAACGGGAGGCAGAACTCCAAAGGCATCTGCAGTTAAAAAGATTATTTTTTTTGGATGAGTGCCTTTAGAAACTGGAGTTACAATATTATTAATATGGTAAATTGGGTAAGAAACACGTGTGTTTTCTGTTTTTGACCCATTTTTATAATGTACATCACCAGTGTTTTCGTCAAATACAACGTTTTCAAGCAGTGCATCTCGTCTAATTGCGTTGTAAATATCGGGTTCTTTTTCTTTATCTAATCCAATACATTTGGCATAACAACCACCTTCGTAATTAAAAATTCCATCATCATCCCAGCCATGTTCATCGTCTCCAATTAAAAAACGATCAGGGTCGGCCGAAAGGGTGGTTTTACCAGTTCCCGAAAGACCAAAGAAAATGGCAGTGTTTCCATCTTTTCCCATATTTGCCGAGCAGTGCATGGAAGCAATATTTTGTAATGGCATAAAATAATTCATTACCGAGAAGAAACCTTTTTTTATTTCGCCACCATACCACGAACCACCAACCACTGCCATTTTTTCTTTTAAATTAAAAGCAACATATACATCGCTGTTTAGGTTTTGTTCGTGCCAATGTGGATTAACGGTTTTGCAAGCATGAAGCATTACAAAATCGGGTTTAAAATTAGTTAACTCTTCTTCGCTTGGTCGGATAAACATGTTTTTTACAAAATGAGCCGCCCAAGCAACTTCGGTAATTACTCGAATACTCATACGTGTATTAATGTTTGCTCCTACATAAGCATCCATTACGTATAATTTTTTACCCGAAAGCTGTTTGTAACTTGTTTCCTTAAGACTATTCCAAACATTATCGTCGATGGCTTTATTGTCTGATCCTTTTTTTCCTGAAGCAGCCCACCATACATTGTCGATTGTTTCCGAATCCTTTACAATATATTTGTCTTTGGGTGAACGACCGGTGAAAATCCCAGTATCTACAGTAACTGCACCAGAATTTGTAACAAATCCTTTTTCAAAACCTTCTAAACTTGGATCTGTTTCATGAATAAACAAATCATCGTAGGAGATGTTGTAAAAAATTTCTTTTGGATTTTGAATACCATAAATACTCAAATCTAATTCTACATTATTTTTAACAGCTTTCATATTGAAAATATAAGTTAATTATTTGCCGACAAATATAAGATAATATTTTTTAATTAAGGAAAAATTAATTACTCAAAACACCTTCAAAGTTAATATTTTTTGTTTCATTTGAGGTTAATTTGTAGCTAAATTTTAAATGTTTCAAAAATAAGAAACAAAAGAAATATTTACACTGCCGTTCGCTTTAGCGAACTGTTCGCTTTAGCGAACAGTGTAATAATTTTTTTTGATATTTAGCTTTTAAATCAAGGGCATGGCAATATGTGAAACACTGTGTAATGTTTTTCAAAAACATGAAAATAGTATTATCTTTGAATTGTGATTTTTTGAAATTAATTGAATATATGAATAATAAAGATTTTTTATCGAAAATGCCAAAAGTCGAGCTTCATGTTCATGTGGAAGGAGCTGTAAGTGCGGATGTTTATTATCATTTAGCCCAAAAAAATAAAGTTGAGTTACTTGTAAATAGTTTAGAAGAGTGGCGTCAGCTTTTTGAATTCAGAGATTTTTCGCATTTTATTGACGTTTATATAATGGCTGTTTCAACTTTAAAAATGGTAGAGGATTATACGTTTTTAATAGAGGAGTTTTATCGGTATCAAAGTTCGCAAAATATTGTGTATTCCGAAGCGTTTTTGAGTGCTACTTTTTTAGTCGAAAATTTTTCAAATTTGGACATAATAAATGCGATTGAAAAAGGGATAAAAGCTGGAGAGGAAAAGTATCATGTTAAAGTTAAATTTATACCAGATATTGCACGAAATATTCCAAATAGCAAAAATGCAGTTTTAGATTTAGTATTGGAAGGATGTAAAAGAGATATTTTTATTGGTTTAGGTTTGGGCGGATTAGAAAATGGTTTTCCTGCCAAAATGTTTAGCGATGTATATCAAAAAGCTAAAGAAAATGGCTTAAGAGTGGTTGCTCATGCAGGCGAAGCAGTGGGAGCAGAGAGTATTTGGAGTGCAATAAACGATTTAAAAGCGGAACGAATTGGACATGGCATTCGCTGTGTGGACGATGAAATTTTAATGGAATATTTAAAAAATCATCAAATTCCTATGGAAGTTTGCCCGAGTAGCAATTATTGCCTTAAAGTAACCAATGCAAACGAAATTCATCCAATCCGAAAAATGTTGGATGCTGGTTTGTTGTGCACTTTAAATTCCGATGATCCAGTTATGTTTTCTACTTCCTTGACGGATGAGTATTTGCTTTTGCTAAAACAAGGATTTTCGATGGAGGAATTATGGACATTAAATTTAAATAGCATCAAATCTTCTTTTATAACAAAAGATCATAAAATTCAAATAATAAAGCAATTTAATGAATTCAGAAATGAATATTTGAACGTTTGAAATTTTGAAATGCATTGATTTACTTTGAATTAGTGTAGTATTTTTCAATTAAATCATTTACTTCATTTTTATCCGATTCATTTCCAAACTCATAATATCCTTTTTGTTTTGCAATTTGAAGTTCGATACAGCCACTGTTAGTATCGCCAATAACAATGTATATCAGTGCACTATGCTTGTATAAATAAGGATTGTCGCTGTCAATTTCAAACGATTTATTGATGTCTATTCGGGCTTTTGTATATTATTTCCGTTTTAAACATACTAAAGCTCTATTATTAGAGACATAAGCGTTTCTATTATCTGTCAAAATTGCTTTATTCGAACTTTCAAGTGCTTTATCGTAATTTTTAAGTTGAATTTGTTTAAAAGCAATAGTGGAATATAAAAGACTCTCTTGAATATAAGTTGCGGATTTTTCAAACAAACTTAAAGCTTTCTTTTTATTGTTTGCTTTGGAATAAATTCTTCCTAATAACCAATATGAAATACCTTTAATGTAGTTGTAATCAATGTTCGATTTTTTAATTTTTAATGCTTTTTGTAAATTCGATTTTGATTCATCATAATTCAGTAGTTCAAAATTGCAATCACTTATAAAATAATAATAGATGGAATTTTTGTTCGGGATAAACTGAATCAACTTGAGCTTTATAAATATTCAGTGCACTCTGGAAATCTTTTTTAAAGTATAATCCTTTAGCTTGATCAAGTTTTTCATGCGTTTAACATGATAACTGAAATCATTGAAAACAAAGCTAACCCAATTATTTTTTTCGGGAATGGAATTAAAAACAGAAGTAAATATTGTCAAACAGCTACTGATTAAAAAATTAATCCGCTATCAATTTTTTGTATCGAATTCGTTTTGGACCTTCGTTGCCCAATCGTTTTTTACGATTTTCTTCATATTCGCTATACGAACCTTCGAAGAAATATACTTGCGAATTGCCTTCAAAAGCCAAAATATGAGTACACACTCGGTCTAAAAACCAGCGGTCGTGCGAAATAATTACGGCACATCCAGCAAAGTTTTCCAAGGCTTCTTCTAATGCCCTAAGAGTGTTGATGTCGATGTCGTTGGTGGGTTCATCCAGAAGTAAAACATTTGCTTCGGATTTTAGGGTTAATGCCAAGTGTAAGCGGTTGCGTTCACCACCCGATAGAACGCCAGCTTTTTTACTTTGGTCGGTTCCACTGAAATTAAATCTGGAAATGTATGCTCGGGCATTAATTAGTTTTCCGCCCAGCATCATTTGGTCGGTACCACCCGAAATAATTTCGAAAACACTTTTTTCGGGATCCACTTCGCTGTGTTGTTGGTCGATGTATGCAAGTTTAACGGTTTCGCCAACATTAAACGAGCCACTTTCGGGTTTATCGTGTCCCATAATTAGTCGGAAAAGTGTGGTTTTGCCAGCTCCGTTGGGTCCAATAATTCCCACAATTCCATTTGGAGGAAGCGAAAATGTAAGGTCTTCGTAAAGTATTTTATCGCCAAAAGCCTTGGCAACATTTTTAGCTTCAATAACCACGTTTCCTAAGCGAGGTCCATTAGGAATGAAAATTTCTAAGCGATCTTCTTGTTCTTTTGAATCTTGACTTAATAATTTTTCGTACGCATTTAATCTCGATTTAGCTTTAGCATGACGAGCTTTAGGAGCCATTCGCACCCATTCAAGTTCTCGTTCTAAGGTTTTTCGGCGTTTACTTTCCTGTTTTTCTTCTTGTGCTAAACGACTTGATTTTTGGTCGAGCCACGACGAATAGTTGCCTTTCCAAGGAATGCCTTCGCCGCGGTCGAGTTCAAGAATCCAACCGGCAACATTGTCTAAAAAGTATCTATCGTGAGTTACCGCGATAACCGTTCCTTTGTATTGTTGTAAGTGCATTTCGAGCCACTCAATCGATTCAGCATCTAAGTGGTTTGTGGGCTCATCTAAAAGTAAAATATCGGGTTGTTTTAATAACAATCGACATAAAGCTACTCTACGTCGTTCGCCACCCGAAAGATTTAAAATAGGGGTATCTCCGTCTGGGCATCGCAATGCATCCATTGCTCGTTCGAGTTTTGAGTCCAATTCCCATGCATCGTGATGGTCGATAAGTTCGGTGAGTTCACCTTGGCGTTCAATTAGTTTATTCATTTCGTCATCGCTCATTGGCTCGGCAAAACGATTGTTTACTTCATCATATTCTTTTAAAATATCTGCAACTTCTTGAACTCCTTCAGTAACAATTTCTTTAACTGTTTTTGAGTTATCTAAAATTGGTTCCTGTGGCAAATATCCAACACTATAACCAGGCGAAAAAACCACATCTCCCAAAAACGATTTGTCTTCGCCTGCAATAATTTTCAGTAAGGAAGATTTACCAGATCCATTTAATCCAATAACTCCAATTTTTGCCCCGTAATAAAACGAGAGATATATGTTTTTTAAAACTTGTTTTGCTGGTGGAAATGTTTTACTAACACTTACCATCGAAAAAATAATTTTTTTATCGTCGCTCATTTTTTAATAATTTAATTTTGTGCGAATATACGAATTTTTAGCCAAAAAAATGCGGTTAGAAATTTATCGTTTACACCAGCGATTTGTTGTTCCGAATCCGACTGCTGGCGGAGAGGAATCTAATAACGTAACAGATACTTACGCTTCACTAAGTTACTCCGACTTCTGGCGGATGCATGACAAGTCTACAATCTTTGCGGTAAAAAAAAAGAAAATTTACACAGATTTCCACAGTGTACAAACAGATTTCCACAGTTTTTTTCTGTGAAACACTGTGCCCTTCGCTTTAGCGAACTGTGTAACTAATTTTTTGTTTTCTCCCACCATGGCTAATCTTCGTATGAAACTTCTAAAAAACACTGTGAAACTTTTCTTTGATGTTTTATATTTCAACAAAAAATGAAATAATACTTATTTTTTAACTTGTTCTACTTTCAATCGTCGGATATTGTTGTAATTTCTAAGTATAAAACCTTGTCGCATCAACAAATAAGACGAAGGCTTTGCAGGATTACTTTTAAGAGGAGAAGGTAAACAAGCAAAAATTAATGCAGCTTGTTCGGCACTTAATTTTGATGCATCTTTTTTAAAATAAAATTTGGAAGCAGCTTGAATGCCATATATTCCTTTTCCCATTTCAGCAATATTTATATAAACCTCCATAATGCGTTCTTTGCTCCAAAGAGTTTCGATTAAAAATGTAAAATAGACTTCCAAACCTTTTCTAATCCACGATCGTCCAGGCCATAAAAATACATTTTTAGCAACTTGTTGCGAAATTGTACTAGCCCCACGTTTCTTTTTCGATTTTTCGTTGTGTTCAATGGCTCGTTCTATAGCTTTAAAATCGAAGCCATTATGCTTAATGAAATTTGCATCTTCGGCTGCTATTGCCATGTTGTAAGTATGTTTTGGTAATTTTTCAATCGAAACCCACTCTTTGTTAATTGGATACCCACTTTCAACTTTTCGCAATACCATTAAATATGTAATAGGTGGGTTAATCCATTTATAAACAATTGTTAATAATATTGAAAATACAAATAAGCCAAGAAAAGTATAAAGAACAATTCTCATTATTCGTTTAAATATCCCTTTTTTACTGCTTTTAGACGAGGTTTTTGAAGTTTTTTTAACTGGTTTTTTAGTTGCCATAATTACAAATTGGAATGCAAATTTATATAATTTCTATGTATTAGGTTTAAATTAAATTCAAAATCACTATTGTCCGATAAAATAAATAAATTTTGCTTTGGGTGTAAATTACTTCAATCAATTTTTGCCTCAATCCTAAAGGATGAATTGATTTTCAGCAATTTACACCCTTGAGGGCAGGGGCAAT
>JBBQWB010000097.1:0-11307 GCA_038210985.1 Bacteroidales bacterium | reverse complement strand
CCAGAATACTTGCAGAGCTATCTCAATGAGTTTTGCTACATGTTTAATCGAAGGTATTTTGGCGAAAAAAAATTTGACAGACTTCTGATAGCAGGAATTAGCTATAAAAATGAGTTTAGGTATAACATTAAGTAGTCATATTAAAAAATAATAAATTTGTTTTGCTTATAGGGATTCACATTCCCTCAATATTATTAAATAAAACTTTTAAAATGTGTGAATGATGTAATTTAATTAATTTACTATATAACACAATTAACGACATCCATATAGACCTTTGTATAAATTATCAGAATAGAAATTAAAAAACAAAAAACAATGAAAATAAAATATTTTGCAGTAGCATTTTTAGTAGGACTTTCAATTATTGGACTTCAAAGTTGTAATAATTCAACAGCTGATAAAGCGGAAGATGTAAAAGATGCACAAACCAATCTTTTAGAAGCACAGAATGACCTAAAACAAGCTCAACTCGATTCAGTTAAGGATAGTGATTATTCAAAATATAAAACCGAATCTGAGCTAAAAATTAAAGAATATGAAACCGAAATAGCTGAATTACGAATTAAAATGAAAAGTCAAAAAAAAGAAGTTCGCTCAAAATTCGAAAAACAATTGGACGAGCTTGACAAGAAAAATGAAACTTTAAAAAACAAAATTCGAGAAGACAAAAACTGGGTTAAAGAAACCTGGGAATCATTCAAAAATGATTTTAATAAAGACCTAGACGACTTAGGAAAATCAATTTCGGCTATTAGTAATGATAATAAGTCGCAAAAATAATTTAAAACAAATTAAGATGAAAACAATTCAATTAAAAATTATTGCAAAAAGTATGTTATTAGTATCTGCATTAGCTCTTATCGTATTTTCAATAAGTTCATGTTCAAAAAAAATACAATTTTTAACTTCCACAGTAGTTCCAGCAGCTCGTGGAAGTGTCAACGTAAAAACAGATAAGAATAAAAACTTTGTAATAAACTTACAACTTACTTATTTATCCGAATCCGAAAGGCTTACTCCTCCTAAAAAAACATATATTGTTTGGTTAGTAACCAATAATAATGTTACTCAAAATATTGGTCAAATTAAAACCAATAATGGATTAAAAGCATCTTTTCAAACAGTATCCTCATTTAAACCAACTAAAATATTTATTACAGCCGAGGATAATGCGGATATTACCTATCCTGTTTCAGAAGAGGTATTGTCAACCAATAAATTCTAAAATTTACCATCTAATAAAATATAAGCAGAGAAATTAAATTCTCTGCTTTTTTATTCACTATTACCTTAATCTAATTGGAAGTTTAATTATATTTTATTGTAAATGTGTGAATTATATAACTAATACAATATTTTATGTAACGGATTTAGGTGAAAATAGAAAGACCTTTGTGTAATAATTATTTAATCAATTAACTTAAAAAAAATCAAGATGAGCAGTTCAATTCTTTACATTATTGCAGTTATACTAGTTATTATTTGGGCAATCGGTTTTTTTGGATATAGTGCTGGGTATATAATCCATGTTTTACTAGTAATTGCATTTATAGCAATTTTATTACGTGTCATTAGAGGTAGAAACTCAGATTAAAGAAAGATTTCATTTAACACTATTTGACATAAAGAAATAATTTTCAAAAACTTTTTCTTCAAATATTAAATCAAAATTTAAAAATAAAAACAAACAATTAAAAATTTCAATCATGAAAAAATTATTATTAAGTATTTCCGCAGTAGCTCTTTTATTAAGTTCTATATCTGCACAGACAAGCGAAACAGATTTTCGCGATCGTTTATCCGTAGGAGTAAAGGCTGGTGTAAACTTGTCAAACGTTTACGACTCACAAGGTGAATCCTTTAATGCCGATTCTAAATTTGGACTTGCTGGTGGTGTTTTCATATCTATTCCTATTGGGACATATATTGGTTTTCAACCCGAAGTGCTTTTTTCGCAAAAAGGATTTCAAGCAAGTGGCAATATTTTAGGTCTTCCATATAACATAACTCGTACAACTGATTACATTGATGTGCCTCTTTTGTTTGCATTAAAGCCAAGCGAATTTGTTACAATATTATTAGGACCTCAATATTCTTACTTATTAAAGGAAAAAACAACTTTCACAAGTCCTATTCGTAATCTTGATCAGGAAACTGAATTTAATAACGACAACATTCGTAAAAACACTTTATGTTTTACTGGTGGATTAGATATTAACGTTAAAAACATAGTGATTGGTGCTCGTGCAGGCTGGGATGTTCAAAGTAATAAAGGAGACGGAACATCTACTACACCTCGCTACAAAAACATGTGGTATCAAGCTACCATAGGATTCAGATTTTAAACTATTCTAAAACAAAAATAATCAAATAAATTAATTAAACTTAACAAACAAACCAATGGAATCATCATCAAACACAACATTAAAAGTTATTGGAGCCTTTTTAGGCGGAGCATTAGCTGGAGCAGCAATCGGAATTTTATTTGCACCCGATAAAGGAAGTCAAACACGCAGTAAAATTATCACTGGTGCAAAAGACATGGCCGAAGAAGTTAAAAACAAGGTGAAAGAACAAGCAAATTCATTAATGCACAAAGCTGAAGAACTTGAGCATCTTGCAAAAGACAAAATACACGAAATGAAATAATTTCATGTAAAAAAATGGTTAAACCGCTTATATTGGCGGTTGGCCATTTTTTATTTTTAGTACAAATTAAACGTTTAAAACCTAAAAGTTATGTTAGAACAACAAAAAGTTGAAGAACTTACAAATAATTTGAGTAAGTACATAAATACAAATTATGAATTAATTAAACTTGAAGCTGCTGACCAAGCATCCGAACTTATTTCATCCATGATTTCAGGAATAATACTTGGAGTTGTTGGATTTTTATTTATCCTATTTGTAAGTTTTGGTCTAGGTTATTTTCTGTCGGCTATGTTAGAAAAGACATATCTTGGATTTGAGCTAGTAGCAGGTTTTTATTTATTACTTGGAATTATATTGATTTTAAGTAGGAAAAAAATGATTGAAAAACCATTAAGAAATAAAATGATTCGTAAAATGCTCTATAAAAATAATTCGCAAACAAATTAAAAGCAAACAAATGGAAAATTCAGAAATATCAACTCATAGCGAATTAGCTTTACGAATAATATACCTAAAATCGATAAAAATAAAGCAAGAGGAAGAAATTAAAATAACATTTAAAGAACTTGCTAACAGCATCCATCCAGTTACAATGGTTAAAGAATCGCTACATGAACTTTCATTGGATAAAGAAGTTCAATTTGATTTAACCAAAATTGGATTAAATGAAGGGGCTAATTTTATAATCGAAAAAGTATTTGGGAAAAACAAAAGTGTAAAAGGTTTTGTGAGCACTTTATTAGTTGAAGCATTATCTAGCACATTAATTAATCGAAATTTACCAAAAATTATTTCGAGTTTTACTAAGTTCTTGCAACGAAAACCAAAAGAAGAAATAGATTTATAAGACCAAAAAATATGAAAATAGATATTAATAATCACAGAAAAATTTTTGCAATCCAAAAAGAATTTAACGATGTTTACCCAACTGTAAATATCGAGTTTTACAAAAAACAAAACGCAAATCATGGACATTCAACAAGTGTACTTGTGCGTAGCAAAAATAAAACCTTAGAAGATTGTAGAACAGAGCAGGAAAACGGAGCCATTACAATTTCAAATAACATGACTGTCGGAGAACTTAAAGATGTTTTTTGTAATGTTTACGGATTAACTGTTGATATTTTTCAAGATAAAACCAATGCATTCAATGTTCCTTTAGCAGCCGAAGGCAACGTTATCTTATCCACATTAAATTAATTGGGTGACTTATAGTTGAAAAAGATGAACAAAGAACTGCACTTTTAAATTATTCCTTGTTTGTTTCGGCTACGCGATTAGCAAATCAGCTATAACCGAAAACCATAAAATTACATATTTTATGGCTAGCCAAGCAACAAACATTGCAAAATTTAGAATATGATTACAAATAAATCAAATACAAAAAGCATTTTATTCCATTTTTCAAATTTAACAATGTAACCAATGGTTAGTACTTTTAAATTACCTTTTATTGTAAAAGCATCGATTTTTTTGATGGGTTTATATGTTTTTATAACAATGCTATATGTTGCCCAAGGGATAATTATTCCGTTGTTGTTTTCAACATTTTTAGCAATATTACTTCATCCAGTTGTAAGTTTTTTAGTTCGAAAAAAATTCAACCGATTATTAGCAATTTCTTTAGTTCTGGCTTTGGCATTCGTTTTATTAGCAGGGATTGGTTTTCTTATGTATTCTCAAATTATTCAATTAAGCGATTCCTTGCCTAAGTTTATTACTAAGTTAACCGAAACATTCAACCAAAGCATTGGATGGATATCGGAATATTTTAATATAAATCCTGAAAAAATAACATCTTTGATTGCCGACTCAAAAGAAGATATGATGAACAATAGCAACTCGACAATTGGTAAAACATTACTTTCGGTTGGTAGCGGAATAGTTGTTTTGTTTATCATTCCAGTATATATTTTTATGATACTTTACTATAAGCCACTTTTAATGGAATTTTTACACCAATTATTTGGTGAAAATAATCATTCAGAAGTAAGTGAAATAATTGCAAAAATTAAGTCAGTTATTCAACGATATCTTTCAGGATTAGTAATTGAAGCAGTTATTGTTGCTGTTTTAAACACTACAGCTCTTTTTGCATTAGGTATCGAATATGCCATTTTATTAGGGATTGTTGGAGCGATACTTAATGTTATTCCTTATATAGGAGGAATTGTAGGAGTTGCTTTACCAATGATGGTTGCTTTGGCTACCGAATCATCGCCTTGGTATGCGGTATATATTTTAGTGCTTTACTATATCATTCAATTAATCGACAACAATTTTATTGTTCCAAAAATTGTAGCTTCAAAAGTAAAAGTAAATGCGTTAGTTTCCATTGTTGTAATATTAGCTTTTGGAGCATTATGGGGAATTCCAGGAATGTTTATTTCCATTCCAGTAACAGCAATAATAAAAGTTATTTTTGATCATATCAAATCGTTAAAACCTTGGGGCTATTTGCTTGGCGATACTATGCCTTCATCCCTTTTGTTTAAAGTAAAATTTATTAAAAAAGTAATCAAAAAAAAGTAATCACTGTTGTCTGATATAAATTTTGACATCTGTTGTATAATGTTGTATAACAAACGAATAAATTTTTTTATTTTCTTGCAAACACCATCAATCTGTGATTTTTACAAGTTATTTTGCTCAAAATGTAACACATTCAATATGTATTAGCAAGACCTTTGTTTAATCAAAAACTAAACTATCTATTTAAAAACAAAAAATGAAAGCAAAAATTGGAATATCCGATAAAAACCGCCAAAAGGTTGCCGATGAATGGATGAAAATTATGTCAGATGAGTTTATTTTATCAACTAAAACTCGAAATGCACACTGGAATGTAGAAGGTTCCGATTTTTATTCCAAACATGAATTTTTCCAAAATCAGTTTGAACAATTGGATAAAATAATTGACCAAATTGCCGAACGCATTCACATGATTGGACATTATGCTCCAGGCACTTTGAAACAGTTTTTGCAATTAACTCAACTAACCGAAACGAAAAGTGAAAAAAATGACGGTCAAGGGTTTATTTCCGAACTATTGTCAGATCATGAAAGTATTATTATCACAATGCGCGAAAACATCAACCGTTTTACAAATGAATATCAAGATGCAGGCTCGGGTGATTTAATAGTTAATTTGATTGAAGAACACGAAAAAATGTCTTGGTTTTTACGATCACATTTTTAACTCATAATTTTCATGTGTAAGCATTCATAAATTATAAGCATTAAATCATGATAAAAAAGATTACGTTAGTCTTAATTTTTGCCGAAATACTCTTAACGATATCATCTTGTGTGGTTTATGTAAAAGATGACAATAAACACGACCGAGGAATATTTAATGCTTCTTCGCATCATACTGATAATGTTATACACAGAGGCTGGTATTGGGGCAATCGTAATACACGAGTAAATAATTCTGAAATTCAGGATAATGGAAATGATAAACCTCAACGCTCAGAACAAAAAAAATCAAAGGGAAACCGAAGTGATTTAAAATAAATCGACTCTTAATACAATAATAAATATTAACCTAAAACCAATTAAAATGAACACAACCGAATTAAAAGGAAACTGGGATGCCCAAAAAGGCAAACTCAAACAAAAATTTGCAAACTTAACCGACAATGACCTAATGTTTTTAGAAGGTAAAAAAGATGAAATGTTGGGACGTTTAGAAATTAAACTTGGAAAAACAAAAGAAGAATTGCGTAAAATTATTTCTGAACTTTAGTCAGTACAAAACAAATCAAAAAAAAGCATCGATGATGCTTTTTTTTATGCATATTAGTTTACAAAAAAACTCATTGAGATTCCTCACTGCGTTCGGAATGACAGCCACAATTTATTATAGGGCGAGGGGGTAAAGAGGGAGCATAGGCGGCTTCGCCGCCTATGCTCCCTCTTTACTCAATAAAAAAACGCAACTCGTTGTCATTCCGAACGCAACGCAGTGGAGTGAGGAATCTCTTTTCTGCCCCAGTTGGTTCGCCCTGGCGAATCAGCATGACGGCTAGGGTGTATTCATTCTTCGACTTCGCCGTGGCGAATCAGAATGAACGCTACGGTATATTCATTTTTCAGAAACCTCAGCGTTTTATTGCAAGCACAGCCAACAACTAATCAGTAAATTATGCAATTTATTCTTATTATTATGTAACACTATCCGAATCAAATGAACCGAACTTTGCAGTGTAATAATTTTGTTACAATCTTTAAAATATGAAATATGAAAACAAATCAAAAATTATTGTTAATGCTTGTTGTGTTATTTTCTTTAACTTCTTGTAAAAAGTATGAAGATGGTCCTTTTATCGATTTCCATTCAAAAACCGAACGTGTTGCAAATAGCTGGAAAATTTCGCAAGCAACCGACAACGGCAACAACATTACATCGGATTACAACAAGTACGATCTAAATCTATTGAAAAATGGCACAGCAAGTTTAGTTGCTAATTACAAATTTTTAGGAGTTGATTATGAATTAACTACCGATGGAACTTGGACATTTTTAGATGATAATGAAAAACTTTCATTTGATTTCGACAACAACGATGCCGACGGTATTTATAAGATTTTACGATTAAAAGAAGACGAAATGTGGTTGAAAAAAGATGCAGGAACGTTAGAATTGCATTTTGTTAACCAATAAAAAGCATATGTAAAAAAATAAGCATTATCTCTTATTTTTTTGGTCGGAATGTTAGTTTACTAATGTTCCGATTTTTTTATGATGTAAAATGAAGCAACTCTATAAGTTTAATCTTTTCAGTAACATCAGCTAAATCAGTGAAATGTATAACTTATTTAATAAACTGTGTAATACAAAGCCGTTTTCTTCAAAGTAATTTTGCAAGTAGATAAAACTAAGTAAAAAAATTATTATGAAAAAACAAATTAAAAATGCAATAATATCGATAATGTTATTATTAATACCAGCTTTAATGTTTGGTCAAACTCCACCCAATCTTGGTGTTGCTTCCAACTTTGTACTGTTTACAACAGGGGGAGCGATGACGAACACTGGAATTTCACAACTTACAGGCAATGTAGGTACGAATAACGGTGCAGTTACTGGATTTGGAAATGTAAATGGAGTTATGACATTTACTGGTGATGCTTTAAGTGCACCATGTGCTGCTGCCTTATTAATTGCATACGGAGAGCTTGATGCTCAGGTTGCTACAAATTTTCCGGCACCTGCCATGGGAGGAAATACACTTAATTCAGGTGTCCATTCCATAAGTGGAGCAACCACCTTAAACGGAACTCTTACGTTGGATGCTCAAGGTATTTCAGGTGCGGTGTTTATCTTTCAAATTCATGGACCTTTTTCTACTGCTGCAAATTCCAAAATCAAATTGATTAATGGAGCTCAAGCATGTAATGTGTTTTGGCAAATAGAAGGCGAGGTAAACATGGCTTCAGGTACATTTATGAGAGGAACCATCATTGCAAACAATGCTGCCATTCACATGAATGCTGGCGACACACTTGAAGGAAGAGCCCTCTCTATTGAAGGTGCAGTTACCCTTGATGGCGTAATGGCTTATACTCCTGTTGGTTGTGGAAGTACTGTTCTTCATGGACCCATCGCACCAACTCTATCGTCAGCATTATGTTATGCCATATTTTCAGCAAGTGGTCCTGTGACAAATACAGGGGTTAGTTTTATTACTGGCGATGTTGGAACCAATGTAGGTTTAACATCTGGTTTTGACGCTTTAAATGTAATAGGCGCTATTCACCCTATCCCAGATGGCTCTACAGCAGCAGCTGCTGCCGATTTGCTAATCGCTTATACATACGTAAATACTTTGCCTGCAGATATCGAATTATTATATCCTGCACAATTTGGAAATGACTTAGTTCTTACACCGCATACATATGTTATAAATGGTGCAGTAACTTTTACCAATAACATTTATTTGAATGCAATGGGTGATTCCAATGCTGTATTTGTTATTAAAACGTATGGAGCATTTTCAACCAGTACATATTCAAAAGTTAAATTAACCAATGGTACAAAAGCAGAAAATGTTTATTGGATGGTTAATGGAGCAGTCACAATAAATGATTATTCGGAATTTAATGGAACCATTATTTGTAATATTGGTGCAATGAATTTAAATACTGGAGCTACTATAAATGGAAGAGCTTTAACAACTACTGGCGCAATAGAAACGTCAGCAATTACGGCAATAATGCCTCCCGGTTGCTTAATACTTTCTTCGCCTATGATAATAACGGAACCTGTTAATAAAACCGTTTGTGCTGGAAATGTAGCAACTTTTTCGGTTACTGCAACAGGATCAAATCTTACTTATCAATGGAGAAAAGGTATTGTAGATTTAATGGATGGCGTAAATATTTCAGGCGCTACAACTGCTACACTTACTATTAATGCAGCAAGTATTACAGATGTTGCATCTAACTACAATGTTATTGTTAGCGGATCATCTGGTCCAGATGTAACTTCTGTAAATGTAAGTTTAGCATTGGACATTGCTCCAACAATTACCACACAACCTTCTGATCAAAGTGCATGTACTGGTGACTCAGTAAGTTTTATCGTAGTTGCAACAGGATCTAATCTTACTTATCAATGGAGAAAAGGTATTGTAGATTTAATGGATGGCGTAAATATTTCAGGTGCCACTAATGATACACTTACTATTAACCCAGCAAGTATTACCGATGTAGCAGCCAACTACAATGTTGTTGTAAGTGGAGCATGTGCTCCAGATGCAATTTCTATAAATAAAAGTTTAACATTAGACCTTGCTACAACAATTATAACACAACCTTCTGATCAAAGTGCATGTACTGGTGACTCAGTAAGTTTTATAGTAGTTGCAACAGGATCTAATCTTACTTATCAATGGAGAAAAGGTATTGTAAATTTAATTGATGGCGTAAATATTTCAGGTGCCACTAATGATACACTTACTATTAAACCAATAAGTATTGCCGATGTTGCATCTAATTATAATGTTGTCGTCAGTGGAGCATGTGCTCCAGATGCAATCTCTATAAATAAAAGTTTAACATTAGACATTGCTCCAATAATTATCACAGAACCTTCTGATATAACTGCATGTACTGGAGACTCAGTGAGTTTTATCGTAGTTGCAACAGGATCAAATCTTACTTACCAATGGAGAAAAGGCATTGTAGATTTAATGGATGGCGTAAATATTTCAGGTGCAAATTCTGATACGCTTATAATTAATCCAGCAAGTAGTGCTGATGTTGCATCTAATTACAATGTTGTTATAGGCAATGGATGTAGTTTAGGTGCTAATTCTATAGATGTAAGTTTAGAATTAGATGTTGCTCCAATGATTGTTACAAACCCTTCTGATCAAGCTGTATGTAATGGCGACTTAGCTAGTTTTATAGTAGTTGCAACAGGATCAAATCTTACTTATCAATGGAGAAAAGGTATTGTAGATTTAATGGATGGCGTAAATATTTCAGGCGTAAATTCTGATACACTTTTCATTAATCCTGCACTTATTACCAATATTGCATCTAATTACAATGTTGTTGTAACTGGAGGCTGTGCAACAGTTAATCCATCAACAGATGTTGACCTTAATTCAGCTGAAGAATTTGGAATATTAGCAGGAACTACCATTACTAGCACAGGTTTCAGTGTCATTAGTGATATGAATGTTGGGCTAAGTCCTGGTTTTCGTACGGCAATTGTAGGATTTCCTCCAGCAATAGTTATTAATGGAGTCATTTATGCTGCTGATGACATAGCACCTCCTGGAGTACCAGCTATGCTAATACTAGCCAAACAGAACTTAACAGATGCATATAATTTTGCTGCAGGCGCAAGCGTGCCAGCTCCAGCAACTGTTGCTGGTGATCAAGGTGGATTAACCCTCTACCCGGGTATTTATAAATCTACATCTTCTCTTTTAATACAATCAGGTGATTTAACGCTGGATGCTCAAGGTGATGCTAATGCAACTTGGATTTTCCAAATAGCGTCAGATTTTACTACTATTGGCGGAGCCGGTGGAAGTGTAATACTTGCAGGCGGTGCTTTGGCTAAAAATATTACTTGGCAAGTGGGCAGTTCTGCAACCATTGGAAACGGAACATCTTTTAAAGGAAACATACTTGCCTTAACATCCATTACCATGAATACCGGTTCATCAATCGAAGGTAAATTATTAGCCATAAATGGTGCAGTAGTTTTCTCAGGTACTAATATAATGAATAGCCCTGGTATTATTGTACCTACAACTGACCTTACCTCAAATAATGCGTCTCTTATGGTTTATCCTTTGCCAGTTGCAAATGCAGGACCAGATCAGACAATTGCTCTAGGTGGTAATGTATCCATAGGAACAATAGCTATTGTAGGTAATACATATAGCTGGTTACCCATAACTGATTTGAGTTCAGCTTTAATTGCTCAACCAATAGCAAGCCCTTCAGTGAATACTACTTATGTTTTAACAGTAAGTTCAACCAATGGATGTACCAATACTGATACTATGACTGTATTCGTAACAGGGGGTGCTAATAATCCTCCAGTAGCAGTAAACGATACCATAAATTTGTGCGAAAACGATGGTGTAACTACTATAAACGTACAAGGTAACGATAGCGACCCTGATG
>JBBQWB010000096.1:0-11333 GCA_038210985.1 Bacteroidales bacterium | reverse complement strand
TTTCCATCTTTTGGGACTGCAAAGGTAAGAACTTTTTTTAATCCACAACACTTTTTTAAACTTTTTTTCTACCTTTGTTATACTTGGCTGATTATCAACTGGAAAAAATTATCTTTTTCCAAATAAAGCTTCGCAAAACTGTGAAAACTATAATATATTTTTCCGAAAAATCGTTTTCAACAATAAAATTGAATAAAAAAATGAAAAGAAAACAACTCCAGCTTGTACTTCAAACATCGACTCGAAAAGGTTATTAAACCCAAAAAGTAAAATCAATATAAAAAAAAGATTATCAATCCTTTTTTTAAAAAACCACAATGGAAATACAAACATTGCTAATAACGAAAGTAATCCTAAGACACCAACAGCAACAAACGACTGCAAATATTGACAATGTGCATTTAACTGCCTGTCGGCACTATACTCCATTCCATTTGCTCGATATTCTTTGATTAACTCCATCTTAACATCGCCTGTACCAACACCAAATGGCATGTTGCGAATAGCTAAATTAAAAGATGACTCCCAAACATTGATTCTGCTCGTAGTTCCATCGGATACGTTTTCGGAATTATTTGGCGGATTAAAAACAGCTAGCACCATGCTCTCGAATCGCATTCGTGCATTTGGGATTAATAAAACAGACGAAAAAAATATTGTGAAAATTATTCCCAATAAGCCTAAAGAAACAATAGGTGTATATCTTTTCAAAAAAAGGACTGCAAAAAAAACGATTACAACCATTAAGGACGATATAATACCAGCTTTTGATGAAAGTAAAAATATATAGAACAGCAATAAAAAAGCAAAGAAAATATGCCATAACATCAAGTATCGATTATTATTACTAGCATTGTCAATTATTCGATGCAACAATATGTACAATGCAAAACATAAATATAATGACACATAGGAAGGGTGAAAAAAACGAGAAACAGAGATGTAATAAAACACTTCTAATCCCTTTCCTGCATTAAACTCGATTAATGACCATCCTAAATTCATTACAATTGTGGTAAAACAGCCTAAAAGGAATGCAGTAAAAAGATTTTTAAAAAAACGATCGTTTAAAAAACGTTTTCGAGTAAGAAACAACATTAAAGGAAAAATAAACATAGACAATTTAACTTCAATATCAAACCATCCAAAGTGAAGATTATCGGAATAAAAAAGACCAATTAAATGCAATACAAAGAAGAATGGTAAAATAAAGAAAAGTATCGTTATTTTTTTTGGTATATATATATATTGTATAGTGTCTTTTCGTTTTATTAATGAAACAGCTATTGCTAAAATCCCCCATATTGCAATAATGTATGGTGTAACAGGCTTGTATAAAGGCAAAATAAAAGCAATAAGCAATAACATATATTGTTCTGCATATTCAATAAAAGACAATTTAGTATTCTTATCCGTCATGCTTTATCTTGTAATTTTTTGATGCTTACTGTTTGGTTTTTTATGTAAAATTACAAACCAAATCAAACCCCAAAGATAACCATATCCATAACTCAAATGTAAAATTAGAAAGCTATACGCAATTAAAAAGGTATCTTTAATAGATGAGCTTTGTTTGGATGCAAAAAAAAGAGCTAAAAAGAAATACAACACAATGATTATCAAGCTACCAAATAAGGTAATAGGAGAAAATATTGCTAAAATTGCAGAAACGAACAAAAACATCACAAATAACAAGGGAACTAATTGCCTAAAAGTAGTTACCGTTTTATGCTTTTTATTTACAAAAACCTTCCAAAACCCATACTGAAAGTATTGTTTAAAAAGTTTTTTAAAAGATGCTCGAACAAAATATTTGGCAATAATTTTTGTTTCCAAATACATTTTTAAATCGTTCGAAAACATTCGATAATTAAACTCATCGTCTTGATTTCGTGCTAAATCTGTATCAAACGCTCCTATTTTCTCGAATACTTCTTTTTTATATGTACCAAAAGCGACAGTGTCCACGACGCCAGACTTATTGCCCGTTCGAAAATGCGCATTACCCACTCCGAAAGCCGAAGACATAGCTTTTCCAATGACTTCGGAAACTCTATTTTCGTAATAATTTTCGAGCACACCTCCAACGCATTTAACATCTGGATTTTGGTCGAAAACTTGCAAAATTTGTGACAAATAAGTATCGCTTATCATTGAATGGGCTCCAAGAATCATTACAAACTCGCCTTTTGCGTGCTCAATTCCCAAATTAAGTGCATAAGGTGTGGTTTGTTTTTCATTAACCAACAATTGTACGTTTGAGTTTTTCTGTTGGATTTCAGCAATAACTTCAGTCGTTTTATCAGTACTACAACCATCACAAACCAAAATTTCAACCCCATCTTTAAAGGAGTTATCCAAAATTGATTGAATGCAATTTGCAATATATTTTTCCTCGTTTCGACAAGGAATAACAATTGAATATCGGATATTTTCGGATATATTTTCCATTAAATTACATTTCCTAATTTTTGATAAAACTCGATTAATTTATTTTCTTCAATTGTCCAATTATACTTTAAAAGAACCGCTTTTTTCCCATTTTCACCCATCTGAATAGCTTTATCTTCATTATTTTTCAAATAATTAATGGCATTACTTACTTCAGTAGGATTTAATGGATCAACACAGAGTCCACATTTTGCATCGTTCACGATACTTTGCCAAAGAGGAAAATCAGAACATATAACTGGCAATCCTGCCGACATATATTCAAAAAGCTTTATTGGCAGCGAGTCTTTATAGCTTTGCAAGGGCAACAACAACACCAATCCAGCAATTGAATTGGACATTAATTGATATACTTCTTTTCGGTTCAAAAAACCATGAAATATGACTTTTTTCCATGCAGGATGTAACATTACTTCATTTTCGAGAGATGCAGGCGAAAAAGCACCTGCTAAATGAAGTTCAATATCCATATTTTTGACTGCATCCAACATTTGAAAAATGCCTCTGGATTGAAACAAGCCGCCTATATAGCAGACAATGTTTTTCTTTTGTGTATTTTCATCAACAAATTTAAGTTCATTTAATAATGGATAATTGCACACATTTATTGTATTAGTATTTATATTAGCCATTTTTGCAGAGATAATTGGGGTAGCAGCAACTACACCATCCATAGGTTTAATTTTCCATTTTAGAAACTTCGAGGTTAACTTGGAAACAAAATTTCGAAATAATTTTGGAATCCAATGTTTGCTCATCAGCTGTAGTGGCAAATCTTCGTGTGCATCGTAAACCACAATTTTGCCATGCTTTTTTAATTTCCGCGAAATAGCTAGCAATTCAGGATCGTGCAAATGATAAATATCCGCATTTAACTCCATGGCTTTTGCAAAAATTCGTTTGGATCCATGAAGAATTCTATCTTTACGACTACAAGGCTTTGCTCCTGCCGAAATTAAATTTACACCTTCCATAATATCATTTGGAGCATCAAAGGCTATTAACGAAACATTATATCCATTTTTTGCCAAAGAAACACACTCCTTTCGAAAAATCCGAATATCATCCCATGGGTGAGCAGAAGTTAGATGGCAAATTTTAAACATTGTTGCTAATTTGGACTGTTTTTACTTCATTAAATACAAAAATTATCAGAGTCAATATTACCCAGTTTAACGTATGAGGAATGTATGAACTGGCACTATTTGAAGTAAAAACATAGACTATAATAAGGGTTGACAATAAAATAAATTCGTTGGTTATAGCGAGGCGTTTTTTTCTCTTAAAAATCATAAACATTTTAGATAAAATGACAACAAAAAAAGCAATCAATAAAAACAATCCTATAATTCCATACTGCGAAAAAATTTCGATTACAAAATTATGCGGATTAGAAATATTATTTGTAAACAGTTTTCCTTGATTGTTTTTCATTTTATACTCAAACTGTCCAGCTCCAATACCAAGTCCTTTAGATAGCCAAGCAAAGCTTAATCCATTAATAATTAAGTTTTTACGCACAGCCGTAGAACCCGTTGAATCTTGTGGAATGGAGGAAGTAGAAAATAGAAATTCGAGTCCTTGCATGGTTAATGGAACTTGAACAATTTCGACCTTGCCGTCTTTTTCAATTGGCTTACCAATTGGATTTGAATAAACAATATAAAACAAAATAAAAACCGTTGCAAGGCTAAATGCAAGCATGGATTTGTAGTTACTTTTTAGCCATATCCAGTTATTTCGATAGGACGCTAAAAAAAATAAACAAATCAGCACTAAATAAACGGATATTAAACCGAACCTAGATAAAGTATTGTACAATAAAAAATACGCAACTAACATTGAAATAACAGATATTGCACTTTTGTTTTCCAAATAATTGTACATAAAAACAACAATACTAACACCTAAATAAATTGAAAAATCATTGGGATTAGTATAACTCACTAGCGGGGCATTAAAGGAGGGACGAATAAAATCATAACTTGCCAAATGATTGGTATAACCAGATATAAAATGGGCATTGGTAAGTATTTCGAGGATTCCAAAAAATGCAATTATAACAAAAGAAAAAAACCAAGCCTTTGAAAAAACCAACAAGGGTTTTTCTGCTTTTTTTAATAATGTATAAAAAACTACAAACGACAAAGCACCCGAAAAAAGGTAGAATAATTGCTTAAATGCCAACTCTTTAGACTCTACAAAAAGCAATGAAAAGGAAGCAAATAAAATCAAAAATAAAATAAAAACCGACAAGTATTTTGCTTGAATAAAATAGGTTAATTTAATATCCCTTTTTACAAGTAAAAATAAAAGGATACAAAGGATAGCAATTCGATACGCAAAGATATGAATAAAGCCCAAATCGATTAAATTGAGTTTATCCGAAAAAGGCATTAAAAAAACTATTAAAAACAACAACTTATCATACACACTTTTAGCATTTAACACTTTCTTCATTCAAAAATAATTTTCTTGATAATTCTTTAAAAAGAGCCCTATCTGTTTACAATATTACAATTTATTTTTTAAATCACTATTGTCCGATAAATTTTCAATATTTTTTGTCCTTTAATTTCCTAAAGGGAAATATTGAAAATTTTATTCTAAATATTTAATTTTCATTACTCCCTCTATGAATTAGTAGCAAAAGTGTTAAAAATTAGCGAAGAATTTAAATCAATAAAAAACCAAGCCATTAATAAAACTTACACTGTTAAAGTGCTTAATATATGAATATTGCATAATTATTATTAGTTTCTATCAGACAATAGTGTTTTTAAATCTAAAAAAAACGACTAAAAATTTGTTTTATTATAAGATATTTTATAAATTTGACCAACTTTCATTGGATTAAGAATCAATACTTAGTTTTTCATGTTACGAAACAATAAAAAAATAAGAAAAAACAATATCTTTTTTTTAGTTTCATTACTAATATGTTTATTTAGTTTAATAAATATTAATGCCCAAAAAACAGCTTCTAGTTCGTGGACAATAAACTGGGAATCGCCGAAATCGTTTATTGAAAACAAAGGTCAATTTATTTTACAAACTGGCGAAGATGTGTTGTATGCATACGACAATGGTAGCACCATGATATATTTTACAAAAGATGCTGTGATTTTTAGTTTTTTAAAACGTTGGAATAAACCTGATACTTTGACCGAAAAGCAAAAAATTGACAAACGAATTCGGCGTTTTAACACCCCAGAAGGTTGGCTTGAGCATGAAGCCGAAAAGCGAAAAATGAATTGGGACACCACAGAAGTTAGGCTTAAATGGATACATTCAAATCCGAATAAAAAAATAATTGTCAGCGAACAAACATCTGATTATCACAGTTATGAAGCAAAGCAATCGGGCAAACTAAATTCCATAAATTTCATTAAAGCATATAAAAAAATTGTATATCAAAATATTTATCCAAATATCGATTTCGAGTTTACGTTTCATCCAATTGAAGGATTAAAATACAACATTATTGTTCATCCAAAGGCTAATGCGTCGTTAATAAAAATTCAATATTCCAGAAATGGCAGTATTGATTCGGCTGGAAATTATGTAATTTCTACAAAATTCGGAAAATTCACCGACCATGCACCAATTAGTTATTATGCCGATAAATCGGAAAATATTCAATCAAAATTCATATTAAATGGAAATATATTGAGCTTTGATTTAAGCAATTATGACATTAATAAAGAAATAATAATCGATCCATGGATTCAAACGCCAAGCCTTTTAAATTCAAATGGAGTTTGGGAATGCGCGCGGGATGAAGGGGGAATTGTGTATATTATTGGTGGGGATATGCCTATGAAACTTCAAAAATACAATTCTGCGGGTGTTATCCAATGGACATATAACACTCCTTGGGATACCGCAAACTACTGGCTAGGGACATTTGCCACCGATTTAGCTGGAAATAGTTTTATCACTTCAGGCTCAATAGCAAATCTTAAAAAAGTAAATTCGAGTGGCTCTGTTATTTGGAGTAGTCCTTCAAATATTGGAGGGAGCGATGAATATTGGAATATTGCCTTTAATTGCGACCAAACAAAGCTTGTGGTTGGTGGAACTACCGGCTCTGGATTTGGCATTCCACCTGTTTTGCAAGGTGCAATTTTTGACATTAATACTTCAAATGGAAGTGTTACAAACAATGTATTGGTTGGTTGGGGCAATACAATGGGAATTCCTCCCAAAATTAACGAAGTTCGTTCCATAACTTCTAGCATGAATGCCAGATATTATTTTTTAACACTTGACACAATTGGCAGTATCGATCAAGATATTGGTGGAATTTGTCCGAATAACAATCCAATTGTTTTTCGTAAAAATAGCACTTATAATTTATCCTACAAATGTGAAAATTATCGCCCAAGCAATGGCAATGCAGGAATTATGTCCATCCGAGCAAATCGTTATTTTGTTTACACTCAAAATGGAACAAACATTCACAAACGTTCACTTTTTGACGGATCAATTATAACATCTGCAGCAATTTCAGGAGGAATTTCGACCACAACAATGGGATTAAAACAAGTTGGAAACAGTGGCATCGATATAGACTCATGCGGATTTATTTTTGTAGGTTCGGGAAATGGAGTAGTAAAGTACGATGAAAACTTAAATCAAATTACTTCGGTTACCACTCCTTACAAAGTTTTTGATGTTGCAGTAAGCACAAACGGAAACGTAATTATTTGTGGAGCTACCGGAACATCCTCCAGTTCAACTCGAACAGGATATGTTCAATCCCTATCGTTGTCGGATTGTAATCCGATGTCGTTGTATTGCTGCAATCCTAATGTTTGCCCAATTGGACCTTTTTGTTCCAACGTAACAAGTGCAAATTTAATTGCCGAAACTCCTGGCGGAATATGGAGTGGTCCAGGTATTTCAAATCCCACAAATGGTATTTTTAATCCATCCTTAGCTGGTATTGGCACACACACTTTAATTTACACATTGCCATGTGGAAGCGATTCGATTTATGTTACCGTAAATGATTGTGTTTCGTTAATTGCTTGCATCGAAACGAACGGGAGTGTTAGTGTTTCGGGAGGAACGGGTCCTTACGTTTGGCAAAAACAAACTATTACTCAAAACTGCAATGCATGTTTTGTAGGTTGCACTATACCGCCAGGCTGTGCAGTAAATGTTACAAGTTGGTCGTTTTTTGGTAACGGAACAAACCAAACACCACCATCCTACCCTATTCGAATTTACGATGCCAACTCAAACACTATTTTAATTCCAAATGCTACTTCTTTATCGCCTTGTGTTCATTGCCCAGAAATTACCGTGCTGATTTCTGGAGTTCAGCCTCCATCATGCTACGGAGACACGACTGGGAGCATAATGACTTCTGCAATTGGCGGCACTGCTCCCTATGATTACATAATAATTAACTCAAATGGAGATACCATTTCTTCAATTCTAAATGCAAATGGAAGTCCTTCTTATGTGGAAATTAATGGATTGCCAGCAGGTCAATATCATGTAATTGTAAACGATAGTACAAATTGTTTTAAAGACACCTTGATAAGTATTACCCATCCCGATAGCATGAGTATTATTCCGACTATTATTAACTCATCGTGCGGGCAAGACAATGGCTCGATTACAATAAATGCAAGTGGCGGTACTTCTCCATATTCATATTCTATTAATTCATCTCCATATCAATCAGATATTACTTACGAAAATTTATCGCAAGGTTCATACACTGTTCATGTAAAAGATCAAAATGGCTGTGTACAATCCATGCCTATATACATAGAAGGATCTCCTGGAATTGATGCAACTCCGCATTCGTTAAATGAAATTTGCAATCGAGGAAATGGGAGTGCATGGATTACGATGGACAGCATCGCTAATTATTCGTTTTTATGGAGTAATCAACAATTAACAGATTCCATTTTCGACCTTACTTCAGGCACCTATACTGTAATAATTTCCGATTCACTTTGTTCCCTAGAATTTACTATTCCCGTTGGAAATACGCCTGGACCGAATGCAAATTTTGGCTTCACACCCACCATTATATCATCTTCCGAAGAAACAGTCTATTTTTACGATGCATCTACCGGAAATATTGTAGATTGGGCTTGGAATTATGGTGATGACTCACCCAACGAATCAGGACAAAGCGTTAACCATCAATACCCAGACGTTGGAGTTTATCCAGTTACACTGATTGTTACCGATGTGAATGGCTGCGTGGATACGATTGTAAAACTTCTAACTATTCAAGATCCATTTGTTGTTTTTATTCCAAATATATTTACGCCAAATAATGACGGTAAAAATGATGTATTCTCTCCAAAAGGGGTAAATGTTGATCCTAATAATTTTCAAATGTACATTTTTGACAGATGGGGAGGAATTATGTTCCATACAAATATATGGGCTAACAATCAAGCCGAAGGCTGGAATGGAACTAAAAACAATGCAGGCAATTTTAAAGATGCAGTTTTAGGGGTGTATGTCTATCGAATTTTGTGTAAAGATAACGATGGAAACCCTTACGAATACGTTGGGAAAGTTTATTTGCACAAATAGAATTTCATTCCGTTACTCGTATTTATTAAAAGAGCAAACTTCATTTATTTCTTTCCGTTTTTTTGGAATTATTTTTTCTTCCACAGAATACCCCATCGTTAATAATAAAGCCAGCATGCGTTTTTTAGGAATGTCTAGCAAATCCTTGATTGGTTTTTCGTTAAACCATCCAATCATACATGTGCCAATTCCCAGTTCCGCAGCCTGAAGACAGAAATGTTCAACCGCCATGCCAATATCTATCAATGGATATTCGATACTTTTGATTAATGTTCCCATTTTAGAAGTTAAATTTGGACTTTCGGCAACAATTGCAATAATTACAGGTGCTTGATGCGTAAATTTATTGAAAGAATCGAGTAAACCATAAGTTTCTTTAGCTACTTTTTCTTTCAAATTTGGCTCATCCACAATAATGAATTTCCATGGTTGAGAATTGCAAGCAGATGGTGCAACTCGAGCCGCATCAATGCATTGTTCAATTAAATTTCTTTCGACAGGTTTTGACAAATATTTTCGAATACTTCGTCTTTTTTTTGCTAATTCAATAAAATCCATAAGCTGTTTTATATTCTTTTGTTTAACTCATCTCGAAGCGATTCGTAACCAGGTTTATTTAGCATTGCAAACATGTTTTTTTTGTAATCTTCCACACCAGGCTGATCAAATGGATTTACATCTATCACATAACCACTTATGGCACAAGCAAATTCGAAAAAATAAATTAACTGACCTAAATAATATTCATTCATTTCGGGAATTCGCAATTTAATAATCGGCACACCGCCATCTAAATGAGCTAAAGTGGTTCCAATAAATGCTTTTTCATTTACCTCATTAAATCGTTTTCCGCTTAAAAAATTCAAGCCATCAATATTTGATTCGTCATAAGGTACTTTCATTTCATGTTTTGAATTTTCGACCCAAATCATAGTTTCAAACAAATGGCGTTCACCCTGTTGAATATATTGACCCATCGAATGTAAATCGGTGCTAAAAGAAACACCGGCAGGAAAAAGTCCTTTGTTTTCTTTGCCTTCGCTTTCGCCATAAAGCTGTTTCCACCATTCGGTAAAATAAACTAAAGAAGGCAAATAATTTACCATTAATTCAATTTTATAACCAGAGGAATAGAGCGAATTACGAGCAATTACATACTTTAAAGCTTGATTTGTTTGTGGATTATTGTCGTTTAAACAGATATTTCTCATATCCAATGCACCCTTGCAAAGTTTATCTATATCAAAACCCGCAATTGCAATGGGCAATAATCCAACTGGAGTAAGCACCGAGAAGCGTCCGCCCACATCATCGGGAATAACAAAAGTGTCGTATCCTTCATCGTCGGCTAATTTCCGTAAAGCACCTTTTTTTTCGTCCGTAATTGCTACAATACGGCTAATTGAATTATCTTTTCCATATTTTTTTTCACAATGAGATTTTAAAACCCTGAAAGCAATAGCAGGTTCGGTAGTTGTTCCCGATTTTGAAATAACAACAATGCTGTAATCTTTTTTATCGAGCAACTTTAATAAATCGAACAAATAATCTTCCGAAATATGATTGCCAGCATAAATTACAGCAGGTTTACCTCTTTCGGCATTTAAGTACATCATATTATTCCCCAGTGCTTCGATTGCAGCCCTAGCTCCCAAATATGAACCTCCAATACCAATTATAACAACAATTTCGGATTGAGAACGCAAACGATTAGCAACTGAATTAATTTTATTTTGTATTCCCGAAGTAATTTCAGGATTAGGCAAATCGAGCCAACCTAAAAATTCATTGCCTTTTCCACTTCGATTTACCAATTGCAAATAAGCATCTGATGCCTTATTTGAAATACTTTTAACAACCTTTTCTGAAACAAAACTGCTAATTTTCTTATCGTCAATTAAAATCATACTTTTTTTGTTTACGAAATTAATCATTTTTCAAGATTAATGTGATTAAAATGAAATGAATTTTTCTCATTTTTTTTCAAGCCACTATTTAGAATAATTATAAATGCGAATCAAGGGTTGAAAATTAGGTAAATATAAGCAGCAGCAATTCTCCCAAAAACATGAACAATCAAATCCTTAGTAAATCTTACCTTACTTGCTCTTTGGAAATCTATTTTTTCAATTAGCCAATTGAATAACGATTCGATTGGTTGCCTAACAGTTGATACTGCTCTGGAAAACAAGTCGTTATAAGCAATAATAAATTTCATTACAAATTAAGATTGATATTTAATTCATTTAATATGGTTTATAATTAAAGAATTATTAGATTAATTAATTTTATAGAAAAAATATAAAATGTTT
>JBBQWB010000095.1:0-11529 GCA_038210985.1 Bacteroidales bacterium | reverse complement strand
TGTAAATTACTGGAAATCAATTCATCCTTTAGGATTGAGGCAAAAATTGTTTGCAGTAATTTACACTTATCGGAAAATTTATTTATTTTATCGGACAATATACTAGTGGCTGGCTAGAATGTTTGAGAACGAGGCATTTTTAAAAATTTTATCAAGAGTTAACTAGTGTTAATGACTGAGAAAATTTTCAAAAATAACGCTGTTATCGGACTTTATAGCCAGCCACTACTAGTTTATGCCTAAATACGTTTTAAGTAAGTCCTTTAACGAAGGATACGTTTTAATTAGCACCGAGTTAATATCCGAAAGATTAATCCATTTAGCAACTTCTATGGCTTCGGATGTTTGAGGAAAAAGCAATTCCGAATCTGTACATTTCATTTCGTACCAATGTGTTTCCTTGATGCATTGTTCATTTTTCAAAATATAAACATGAAAACTCGAATCAATAGCTTTAATTATTTCCAGATTTTTTACTCCAGTTTCTTCAATCACTTCACGAAGTGCAGTTGCCGAAAATTCTTCGCCAATTTCAACGTGCCCTTTTGGTAAATCCCAGCGGTGAAAACGATAAATAATTAATATCTGGTTTAATTCATTGCGAACAATTCCTCCAGCAGCAGGAACATATTTGTATTTGGCAATTAAAGTTTTGAAAACTTCGCTCAGCTTTTCGGGTGCATAAACATATAAATCGATATTTGTAGTTTGTTTTTCAAACTTTGAAATTAATGCAATAAAACCCTCCATGTCGGCAAATTGATAATACTCATCACCCGATTTTGGAGTAATTAAATTCATATTATCGGTAAGTATTATACAACGATTGTTGTAAAAAACTTTGTATATTTGCCTTTCAAAATTCATATTCTAATTTCTATGCAGTCAAAAAAACAGTGTGCAGAATTTCTTTTGCAAATTAACGCAATTAAATTGAATCCATCAAATCCTTTTACATGGGCGTCGGGATTAAAATCACCAATTTATTGCGATAACCGTAAGTCGTTATCCTATCCTGAAATAAGAAATTTTATTCGGGATGAATTCGTAAAAATAGTTAAAAATCATTTTGGCAATCCCGATGTTATTGCTGGAGTTGCCACTGGTGCTATTGCTCAAGGTGTATTAGTGGCTCAGGAACTTGATAAACCATTTGTTTACATCCGCAGTGAAGCCAAAAAACACGGCATGACAAACATGATTGAAGGCGAAATAAAAGCCGGACAAAGTGTGGTGGTGATTGAAGATTTAATTTCGACCGGTGGCAGCAGTTTAAAAGCGGTTGCTGCATTGCGAGAAGCTGGATGCAACGTATTGGGAATGGCTGCCATTTTTACATACGAACTTCCAAAAGCATTGGACGCATTTGAACAAGAAAATGTTAGTCTTATTACCATTACCGATTATTCTAATTTACTCGAAACTGCATTGGAGAAAAATTATATAAAAGACGATGAATTAGAGACCTTAAAAATATGGAAAAACTCTCCAGCCGATTGGAGTCAAAAATTTGAATAAATATTATGAAAATAGAAAGTAATAAAACCATCATCGAAAAAAGCAACGATTTCGTTTTCGATTATATCTCAAATTGCAACAATTTTGGAAAAGTTCTTCCGGACCAAATAAAAAATTGGCAATCCACCGAAGATCAATGTACCTTCGAAATTGAAGGAATGGCTAAAATAACATTGCTTGTTACCAACCGAACTCCTCATTCAAAAGTTATTTATACGGCTACTGCCGATAAACCTTTTGGCTTGGTTTTGTCTTGTTTTATTAGCTACACGGACAACAACAAATGTGAAGTTTATTCGGAATTAAATGCCGACATGCCTCCAATGATAGCCATGATGGCAAAAAGTCCACTGCAAAAATTTGCCGATCAACTTATGTTGAAAATAAAACAAGTTTGCGAAAGTTTATAGATTAATCGACGAAAAGAATAAATCTATTTTTCTTCTACTAACTTTTTTAATTCGTCTGGAATATTGTCGAATTTTATGGCTTTTGGTTTTAAAATTGGCTTTTGTCCCTCTTTGTCAAAAATCTTTAATCCCTTCTCGGGATTTAATAAAAACTGCAAAAACAAGATTGTTGCATTTTTATTTTGACCATTCATGGGCATCGTTAATCCATAAATTATCGCTTCGCCACGTTGCTCAATTTGCTCGTTTGGAGTTTTACCCTTCAAATTTACAAATACCGTATTGTATTGTTCGTTAAAATCACGGTTCGACAAATTAATTTCATCGGGTAATTCAATGTATTTTAGCTTGTGTTGAACGGCAACCGATTTATAAATAAACAAATAATCAATATTATTAGTTTCGAGCAAGGCTAGCAAATCTACTTCCTTTGGTCGAATATTTTTAGCCGAACGTTGGATAATCGTATTTGCTAAACCCGAAATTTTATAAAAATTTTCAGCAAGTTTTAAGGTATGAATTGTTCTGTATCCACAGGGATCGCTATTGGGTTCGGAGCGACCAATTTCAACTTTTGGTTTTGCAATAATACTTGTCCAATTTTTATCCGTTATTTCATTCGCATACAGCGATTTATCATTGTATGCAACAACCATTTCGTTGGTGGCAAATTGAGCAATCCAATTCGCATAATCAGGATATAAAATGTTTTCAATCACCTTATAATCAGCCGAAATAAAAATATCGCAAGGCTTTTTTAAATCACTAATTTTTCGAGCACACTCTAAACTTCCTGCAATTTCGGTAAAAACTTTAATGTTCGGATATTCTTTATTAAATTCGGAAATAACTTCTTTAACCGGAACGCTTACACTTCCAGCATGAAAAATAATCAATTCACTCGCTAAACTATCGGGGTTTTTGACCTGCGAGTTTTGCGAACATGAAGCAATTATCATCCATAATAAAACATAATACCACTTTTTAATCATAATTAAATATATTGTAATTCAAAAACAATATTGTCTGATAAATTTTCAATATTTTTTGCTCTTTATTTCTCCGCTAGCTAGTGGAGAAATATTGAAAACCTTATTATAACTACTTGATTTTCAACACCACCCTTTAGGGTTGGCGCAAAAGTGTTGAAAATCAAATAGGGATCTAACTCAATAAAAAATTAAGCTATCAATAAAACTCATACTATTAAAATACTGAATACCTGAATATTGCATAATTATTATTTGTTTTTATTGGACAACAGTAATTCAAAAATAAAAAACTTTTTGTTTCTATTGTACCTTACAAAGCTACAAAAATTTTCAACCCGAAATGAATATTCTTACAATTCCGAAATGTTTATTACTTTGTAGCTCCAATTATAACAATGTTTGCATTATGAAAATCAAGATTTTTTTTTCTGTTTTATTCTTATCATTATTAGTTCACAGAAATAAAATTTAATCCCACTGAAAAAATTTCAATATTTGTAAATTACACTTTCATAAGTGCCAAAATATCAAAGTATAAAATAAATAATGTGTTAGTCGATTCAAATTTAACAGGTAAATTTTTAACCGATATTCCACAACATAAACTGTCAGGCAGTTTTAAATACTTAAATAAGATTGTAAACTCCTCTTTTTTAATAAAATACAATGGTTCATCTTGGATTAACGAATACAACACAATTGAAAATGAATATTTTTTCACAAATAAATTTCCAGGATATTTAATTTGTAATATCCGTTTTGAAAAAACAATATTTAAAAGATATAACATTGCATTTAATGTCGAAAATGTTTTTGATAAAAAGTACATCGACAGTCGTTTACAACAAAGCCCAGGGAGAATGATGTTTGTTTCGGCAGGAATAAAATTTTAATTCAAAAATTGTTTCCTAATTGTTTAAGTTTTCGTCATGAACATATTTGCAATTCGGAAAATTAAGCTATATTTGTGCATTGTTTTTACAAAAATAAATTTGATAAACTATTTAATTATTGCAAGAAAACTCAGCTGAAACCTACTGAAAAATCAAATCTTTTTAATATTCGAAACAATTTAATATATTAATGCGAATCAAGGGTTGAAAATTAGGTAAATATAAGCAGCAGCAATTCTCCCAAAAACATGAACAATCAAACCCTTAGTAAATCTTACCTTACTTGCTCTTTGGAAATCTGTTTTTTCAATTAGCCAATTGAATAACGATTCGATTGGTTGCCTAACAGTTGATACTGCTCTGGAATACAAGTTGTTATAAGCTCTATTAAATTTCATTTCAAATTCAGATTGATTTTTAATTCCTTTAATAGGGGTTAGCATTACAGAATTATTAGATTCTTTAATTTGCTCGAAAAACTCTACATTGTTGTAGATTTTATCTCCAAAGAAGGTCCTGTTTTTTATATTACTCCAAGAATTTTTAAAAACATTAAGGTCATTTTCTGATGCTGGTTTAAGTAAGAGTTCTTCGGGATGTGGCAATTTTCCCTTTCTATGGAAAGAAAGAGCATGCAATTTAACACCGTGATAATACATGCTTTTTGTTGAGCAATATCCTTTATCAGTTAGCTCAGTAGCAACTTTCCCCTTGCGTTTTCCCGAACTAGTGATGATTGGCATTGAGTCTAACAAGCTAGTTTCTAATACGCAATCTGCTGGTATATTGTCATTTAAAATTTTACTTACCAAAACCTGAAATACTGAAGCAAGTCTATTAATCCTGTTGTTAAATGCTGCATAAGAATGGAGTTTTGGAAACCATGAAAGCAAATAGTCCTTTGCAAATGTGTGTATTTGCTTGCACTTAAAACGCTGTTCGTAATAAATGGTGTAAATAAAAATTGTCAAAACTTCTTGGTCAGTAAATTCCGGTTTATCATTATTACTGAAACGCTGACAATGAAATTTTAAATCTTTTTCAAAATATTCGCAAATACACATGTATCTTTTAATTAATTTAGCTTCATTATTCTTGATAATCATATCTTTTATGCTTTGTGGTTATTGCATCTAAGATGTTGATTATCAAGATATTAAAATAGCAATATCTTCATAAGTTACTAACCATCAATTGTTTATATGTTTTAAGAAATTATGATTTCAACCCATGATTCGCATTATTTATTATTTAAAAAACTTTCTACATAAAATAAAATCAATTATTTTGCAACCAAAATTTTAAACATAAATACAAGAATTATGAAAAAAAAATTACCTAGTAGTACTTTTTTATTTTGTTCCTTACTTTCTATTTTCGCAGTTTGCATCAATGAAACAAAGCGAGCCAATTAAAGCTCTTAATGGGCGAACTCATAAAATCAACTTATTTACCGACGAAAAAGAAAACATTGTTCTTCAACCCTATTTACCAGTTTTTTTTGGATATAACACATACTATTCGGGCAATGCAAACGGTGGCGCTTTAGCATTATGTGAAATGAGTAAAAATGCAGAATTTAAAAGTTGTCAAATACATAAATACAGCAAAACAGCTTTTGAATTAAATCAAACTTTCAAATTGGGTTCAAAAATCTTTGCAATTCTCGAAATGTACGATAAAGGTACCGACACATATCATTTAGCATATTCAATTGGCATCCTTATTATTAATTTCCTCTCCTATAGTAACCCTTCCTTTTGTTGTATATAAATTAATAACACCTTCATTCACATCTATATACTCAAATCAATTAGTAAATATCGAAACAGGTGAAGTTTTATATTCAACCACTGATTATTTTAATCAAAATAGTCAAAAAGATTGCATAAATATAAGAATTTACGATAGTTTTAACCAAATTAAAACAAAAAGAAAATGAAACTATCCATAAAAAAAATACTATTATTTTTAATACTGTCATATTTCTCAACCAATGCTTTTTCTCAAGTATCTGGTTATATGGGAAAACGTTTTATAGCACGATTTGACACATACACAAATATTTACTTTCCATCACAAAACCGTAGAAATTATCCAATCAATAATTTTCCAATACGCAAAAACATCAGTATCGACTACGTTATCGGACGTAATTTGATGTTAGGATTTTCGTATATTTTTAGTAATACTCAATTTCATTATGAAAATTATTTTGGACAAATGACAAATTCGGGTTTTGGAGTTGCACTTACACTTTATGTCAATGGAATTGCTCCGGTTGGTAAATACACTCAATTAAAGCTCAACTACATCAACACTGATTATTCAATTCGAGTAGAAGATTAAATTTTCGACCAAGATGGAAATTATGTATTTTCACAAATCAAAAAAAGTGGTACAACTAGCAACTTAATTTTCAACCTTGAATTTGGACAAAGTGGAGTAATTTTAGATAGGATAACCTATAATATAGGATTTCAATTTGGATATAGATTAGGTTCATTTTTTGGGGTTTTAATAAACGATGATGAAACTTTAAACAGTGCGGTGGAATTATCGGTTAAAAAAAGAAACCTTTTTAACGAGTTTTACGGAGTTCACATCGGTATTGGATTATTAGCATTTTAAACACATGTGTTTTTTAATTAATATTTAACTTAAAACGCATTTTTACATTGCATTAAATTTCAAAAGATTTCGTTTTTTGAATGCAAATAGAAGACATTGCAATTTAGAAAGTTTCTAAGAAAAATTAAAAAACTATTTATCAACTATTTACAGGAAAACATACTCAAAAACCATATAGTTGTGTGTAAAAAAACATTTAAAAGTTAAGCACATTATCAAAACTTTATAAATTTGCACTTGATTAAATGGAATTTTTAGTAGGGTAAATAAAAAACATAATATCGTGGTAACAATTATTCTATATTCAGTTTTGGCATTATGCTTAATTGGATTATTAGCAGCAGTGATTTTATATTTTGTTTCAAATAAATTTAAAGTAATTGAAGATCCCAGAATTGACGAGGTAACCGACCAATTACCTGGAGCAAATTGTGGTGGCTGTGGCTATGCAGGTTGCCGAAATTTTGCAGAGGCAATAGTAAAAGCTGGAAATATGGACAACTTAAATTGTCCGGTTGGTGGAAACGCTATTGCAACTAATATTGCACCAATTTTAGGTATTGAAGTAGTTGAAAAAGCTCCAACCATTGCAGTTGTTCGATGCAACGGAAGCAAAACAAATGCACCAGCTAAAGCCATTTACGACTCGGCTCAAACATGTTCGTTTGCAAATGCTTTATTTGCTGGCGAAAGCGGATGTCCATTTGGATGTTTGGGCTGTGGCGATTGTGTTGCTGTTTGCCAATTTGATGCAATATATATGGACAAAGAAACTGGATTACCAGTTATAGATGAAGATAAGTGTGTAGCTTGTGGAGCTTGTGTGAAGGCTTGTCCACGAAAAATTATCGAAATTAGATTAAAAGGCAAAAAAAGTCGTAGAATATATGTAAATTGTATAAACAAGGAAAAAGGAGCCATCGCACGCAAAAATTGTTCAGTTGCTTGCATTGGCTGTGGCAAGTGTGTTAAAGCATGTGCTTTTGACGCAATTACAATGGTAAACAACATTGCATATATTGATTTTGAAAAATGCACCTTATGTCGTAAATGTGTTGCTGAATGTCCCACTGGAGCAATAGTTGAATTAAACTTTCCTCCTCGTAAAGAGAAAGAAGCAGTTGAACAAAAAGAAAATAATGAGTAAAAATTCGATTTTATTAATTAAATAAAATAGTAAAACTTTGAGAACATTCAAATTAGGCGGAATTCATCCGGAAGAAAACAAATTATCGGCCAACAAACCGATTGAAATACTTCCTATACCGCAAAAAGTATATATCCCAATAACACAACATTTGGGAGCACCATCTACATTAATTGTAGAAAAAGGAACAAGTGTAAAAGTTGGTACATTATTGGCTAAAGCCGATGCGTTTATATGTGCTAACGTGCACTCCCCTGTTTCTGGTATAGTCGAAAAAATTGATGAAACCATCGACACAAGTGGATACCGCAAAAGCACTATCATAATTAATGTCGATGGCGATGAATGGGAATCATCCATTGATAAATCCTCCACTTTAAAAAAAGAAGTTTCTTTGTCTGTAAAAGAAATTATTGACAAAATTAAAGACATGGGCGTTGTTGGACTTGGTGGTGCAACTTTTCCTACCCATGTAAAATACATGCTACCACAAGGTAAAACAGCTAAGTATTTAATTATTAATGCTGTCGAGTGCGAGCCTTATCTAACTGCCGATCACGTAATTATGCTTGAAAAAGCTGAAGAAACAATGGTTGGAATTGAAATACTAATGAAAGCACTTGGTTCGGAAAAAGCCTTAATTGGAATAGAAAACAACAAGCCTGACGCAATTGCTAAAATGACTGAAACAGCAAAAAACTTCCCAAATATTGAAGTTTATCCACTTAAAGTTAAATACCCACAAGGAGCCGAAAAACAGTTAATAAAAGCTTTAACTGGTCGCGAAGTTCCTTCTGGAAAACTACCTATCGAAGTTGGTTGTGTAGTAAATAATGTAGGAACTGCTTTTGCAGTTTACGAAGCCGTTCAAAAAAACAAACCGCTCATCGAAAGAGTTGTAACAGTAACTGGAAAATCGGTAAAAAATCCATGCAATTTAATGGTTCGTATTGGAACACCTACTAGCCAATTAATTGAAAAAGCTGGAGGTTTACCCGAGGATACTGGCAAAGTAATATCTGGTGGACCAATGATGGGGAAAGCATTAAATTCGATGGAAGTACCTGTTGTTAAAGGAACATCTGGGATATTAATAATGACTCAAAAAGAAGCAAAACGTTGCGAATCTCAGAACTGCATCCGTTGTGGAAAATGTGTCAGCGTTTGCCCAATGGGACTAGAACCATATATACTCCAATTATTTACTGAAAATAGAAATTTGGAAGAAGCAGAACAATATCATATAATGGATTGCATAGAATGTGGTTCTTGTCAATTTACTTGTCCTTCTAAAAGAGCCTTATTAGATTATATTCGGGTTGGAAAAAGTAAAGTTGGAGCAATAATCCGTTCACGTGCAACATCACAAACAAAGTAAATTTAAGTCATCGCATAAAAAAGATTACAATTATGAGTTTATTGACAGTATCAGGTTCTCCGCATGTTCACTCGGGTGAAACGACCAAAAAAATCATGTTTGGAGTCATCATTGCACTTATGCCTGCAATGTTGGTTTCATTTTACTATTTTGGTTTAAGTGCGATAATTTTAACCCTAATTTCGGTTTTTTCCTGTTTAATTTTTGAATGGTTAATTCAAAAATATTTAATTAAAGGCAAAACTACCATTACCGATGGCTCAGCTATTATTACAGGATTACTTTTAGCCTTTAACGTTCCTACAAGTCTTCCAATTTGGATGATTATAATTGGAGCTTTAGTTGCCATTGGAGTTGCAAAAATGTCATTCGGTGGTTTAGGTAAAAACCCATTTAATCCAGCTTTAGTTGGACGTGTATTTTTACTTATCTCTTTTCCTGTGGATATGACCACATGGCCAAAACCAAATTTACCATTTTCAACTTTAAGTTTTGACGGCTTAACTGGTCCTACACCTCTTGGCATTATAAAAGATGGTCTAAAACAAGGACACACATTGGATCAACTTCAAAGTCATCTTCCACACTATGTCGATATGCTTTATGGACAAATGGGAGGTTCATTGGGCGAAGTATCTGCAATTGCAATTATTATTGGTGGATTATTTATGTTGTTTCGCAAAATTATAACTTGGCAAATTCCAGTAGCTTTTATTGGCAGTACACTTTTATTTGCAACGGTTTTGTGGCAAATAAATCCTCAAGAATATGTGAATCCTTTATTTCATTTGGCAACTGGTGGTTTAATGCTAGGTGCTGTATTTATGGCAACCGACATGGTAACATCACCAATGAGTAAAACTGGACAAATTATTTTTGGAGTTGGTTGTGGATTATTGACAATATTAATAAGGGTATGGGGTGCTTATCCCGAAGGTGTTTCATTTGCAATTTTGCTAATGAATTCTGTTACACCATTGATCAACAAAGGATTTAAACCTAAAAAATTTGGGGAGGCAATCAAAAATGGCTAAAAAATTAGAATCGAATTTGATAAATATGATTTTATCATTGGTCTTGATATCGGCTGTTATGTCAGCTGCTCTTGGGTATGTATACTCCTTAACCAAAGGTCCAATTGAAAATTCAAAAAAAGCAGCTGAAACAAATGCTATTAAAGATGTTGCTCCTGCTTTTGACAACTCGCCTGTTGCTAAGGAAATTGACGGTTTAACTTACTATGAAGTTACAAAAGGCGGTCAACCAGTGGGATGTGCTGTAAAAACGTTTACCGAAAAAGCCTTTTCAGGTCGATTTGATTTAATGGTAGGTTTTTTAAACGATGGCACTATTAATAAAATTGCAATCCTCGACCAAAAAGAAACTCCTGGTTTAGGTACAAAAATGATGGAACCAAAATTTAAAGATCAGTTTTTAAATAAAAACCCAGCTACATGGAAAATGGCTGTAAAAAAAGACGGAGGTGAAGTGGATGCAATTAGTGCTGCAACAATAAGTTCACGTGCTTTTTGCGATGCAGTTCAAAAAGGATACGATGGTTTTATGAAAAACTTCAGCAAACCAAGCTCCCCTGCTTTAGTTGCTGACTCAATAACGAAAGGAGAATAATTATGGGAAATCTTAAATATATAACCAATGGACTCTTCAAAGAGAATCCTTCATTTGTTTTGGTTCTTGGAGCTTGCCCTGCACTGGCTGTTACAACTTCTGCTATAAATGGAATTGGCATGGGAGCGGCAACTACTTTTGTACTAGTTTTTTCTAATCTGTTTATATCTCTCTTAAAAAACTATATCCCTAATAAAGTTCGAATTGCTGCTTTTATTGTTGTAATCGCTTCCTTTGTTACTATTGTAGATTTGGTTATGCAAGCATTTACTCCTGATTTATACAAAGCTTTAGGAGTATTTATACCGCTTATTGTTGTTAATTGTATAATTTTAGGACGTGCAGAAGCTTTTGCTCAAAAAAACACTCCATTTGCTTCTATTTTAGACGGTATTGGAATGGGACTTGGTTTCACTTTAGCCTTAACCTTAATGGCTAGTTGCCGCGAAATATTAGGCAATGGCTCAATAATGGACATTAAACTAGTAGGTGAAAATGCAAAAACTATTTTAATCTTTGTTTTGCCTCCTGGAGCTTTTATGACATACGGTTATTTAATTGCTTTAGTAAATATTTTTAAACGTAAATTAAACATGTAATTATTATGGAATATATCAAAATAATTATACTGGCGCTATTTGTAAACAATGTGGTTTTAGCCCAGTTTCTTGGAATTTGTCCTTTTCTCGGTGTATCTAATAAAGTTAATACTTCATTAGGAATGGGTGCAGCCGTTATATTTGTAATGGTTTTGGCAAACATGGTTACATACTTTATTTATCAATACCTTCTTATTCCTCTGCAAGTGGAATTCCTGCAAACCATTACCTTTATTTTTGTCATTGCAACTTTAGTCCAAATTGTAGAAATAATACTTAAAAAATCAGCTCCCTCTTTATACCAAGCATTAGGAATCTATTTACCTTTAATT
>JBBQWB010000094.1:0-11551 GCA_038210985.1 Bacteroidales bacterium | reverse complement strand
TTTTACCATAACAGCACGGAAAAATTATGTCTATTTGATAAGGAAAATTAACTTGATATTGTGAAAAATTAGGTTATTAACAATTTTGGGCAGTTTATTAACATTCTTGAGGTGTGTTAGGAAGAGGTTTGATACATTAATATAAATTACATTTAATATATTTGACAAAAAACAGGAGTTTTCTTGCTGACACTATATATCATAACCTCGCATTGCATTTCGACAGGCTCAATGACCAATGCGGGACTATTAATATTCGACACCTACGGCGTCGTAATTTGAAAAACTAAAAACCAAACTTTTAAACTATATTTTTTCCACCGCGATAGCGTAATTAAACAGATAATACCTTATAAAAACTAAAACTTAGACTAAGTTACATGCATCTTTATTCTGTTAAATTTGGAATGTTTCTAATTTATTGTAGATAAGAGAAGTGACTTCAAGAAAACATTTAACATTTCGAATATTAGTTATTTACATGCTGTTTTTCGAGTTGAACCTATTTATAAAAAGGAGTGTTTCTGCTTGTATAAATGATTAAATCAGTGATTTTGATAACATTGAACGATTATTTACCATCATTTATGGTAAATAAGCAAATAGATTCAAATTTTTTTGAGGCGTAAAATCATAGTGCTTGGCGTTTTCTTGCAAACATTATTTTACGCAACTTCCGCTAACTACTGATTTTTCTGGTTTCACAAACGACAATTCACCGTTTGCATTTTCTGCCATTAAAATCATGCCTTGCGATAAAATTCCTTTAATTTCACGAGGAGCCAAATTTACAATCATGCATACTTGAACACCAATAATGTTTTCGGGTTCATAATATTCGGCAATGCCCGATACGACGGTGCGTTTATCCATGCCAGTATCAATGGTAAGTTTTAAAAGTTTCTTTGTTTTAGCAACTTTTTCAGCTTCTATAATAGTTCCAATTCGCAAATCCATAGATGCAAAATCATCGAAGTTTACATTTGGTTTTTGAGGTTCGGCAACCGATTGTGATAATTGATTATACATTTTGGTTTGATTGAGTTTTTTAATTTGATTTTCAATTGCTTCATCTTCAATTCGCTCAAATAAAAATGCTGGAACATCAATCGTATGACCAGGTTTAAGCAAATCGCAATTGCCAGCTTCTTTCCAGCTCAAATGTTCAAGTTTCAGCAAATCATACAAACGCTTAGAAGTAAATGGCAAAAATGGCTCACATAAAATAGCTAAATTGGCTGAAATTTGCAAAGCTATATTCAATATAGTCTGCACCCTTGCTTCGTCCGTTTTAATAATTTTCCATGGTTCGGTTTCGGTAAGATATTTATTACCCAAGCGAGCTAAATTCATTAATTCGGAACATGCTTCACGGAATCGATAAAGTTCAATGCTTCTGCCTATTCTTTCGGGGAACTTAGCAATTTCAGCCATAGTGTCTTTATCCAATTGCGTTAATTCGTTTTGTGGAGGCACAATGCTGTTGAAATATTTCTGAGTCAAAACCGTTGTTCGATTTACAAAATTTCCAAAAATTGCTAATAATTCGTTGTTGTTTTTTGCCTGAAAATCTTTCCATGTAAAGTCGTTATCCTTTGTTTCGGGTGCGTTTGTGCATAATGTATAACGCAAAACATCTTGTTTTTCGGGAAAATCGAGCAAATATTCGTGTAACCAAACTGCCCAATTGCGGGAAGTAGAAATTTTGTCGCCTTCTAAATTTAAAAATTCATTTGCTGGAATATTTTCCGGAAGAATGTATGTTCCTTCGGCATGCAACATGGCTGGAAAAATTATACAATGAAAAACAATATTGTCTTTACCAATAAAATGAACCAATTTTGATTCATCATCTTTCCACCATTTTTCCCAATTTTCATTTTTTTCGATTGCCCATTCTTTAGTTGCCGAAATATAGCCAATAGGAGCGTCAAACCAAACGTATAAAACTTTACCCTCGGCACCTTCCACTGGAACTTTTACTCCCCAATCTAAATCGCGGGTAACGGCACGAGCCTGTAAACCTTGATCAATCCACGATTTGCACTGTCCATAAACATTTGGTTTCCAATCTTCTTTGTGTTGTTCTAAAATCCATTTTCGCAACCAAGGTTCATATTTATCCAAAGGTAAAAACCAATGTTTTGTATCTTTCATTATTGGAATACTACCGCTAAAAGTCGATTTTGGATTAATTAAATCGGTTGCATTTAGTGTGGTTCCACAAGCCTCACATTGATCGCCATAAGCTTTTTCGTTTCCACAGTGCGGACAAGTTCCTGTAATGTAACGGTCGGCTAAAAATTGCCCAGCTTCTTCATCGTAAAATTGTGGAGTAGTTTTTACAATAAATTCATTATTGTTATATAGTTTTAAAAAGAACTCCGAAGCGGTTTCGTGATGTGTTTTATTGGATGTTCGAGAATAAATATCAAAGGAAATTCCAAACTCTTGAAAAGATTTTTTAATTATTCCATGATATTTATCCACCACTTGCTGAGGAGTAATTCCTTCTTTCCGAGCTTTTATGGTAATGGGCACACCGTGTTCGTCCGAACCGCCAATAAATAAAATATGTTCGTTCATTAAACGTAAATATCGAGCATAAATATCCGCAGGAATATAAACACCAGCTAAGTGTCCAATGTGTATTGGTCCGTTGGCATAAGGCAATGCAGAAGTAACTGTATAACGAGTTCGGTTTTCGGTGTAAGCCATAATAAATTGTGTTTAGTATTGAGGTGCAAAGGTAAATAAAAATGCTTAAAAGCAGAATCGATATTATTTATCAACTTTAAGAAGAACTTGCAAAATTATTTCGCTTTATTTATTCTAAGTTATTTGGGAAAAGCGAGTTTTTATAAATATAAATCGAAAAAGATTAGAATATTTTTAGAATTGCATATTTCTGAATAATTGAATGTCGATATATTAAAAAATAGTATTTTTGAAAAATAATTTAAAGCCATGTCAACTATATCAAAATATAAAGAACCCGAATTTTTAAAAAGTGGAGATACAATTGGAATTATCTCGACTGCTCGAAAAATATCCGAAGAGGAACTTGTTCACGCACGTCATTATTTTGAAAATCAAGGATTTAAGGTAGTTTATGGGAGTCATTTATTTTGCCAAGAAGATCAATATGCTGGAACCGATAATGACCGTGCATCTGATTTACAGGAAATGCTCGATAATGAGCAGGTAAAAGCAATTGTTTGTGCCCGTGGAGGTTACGGAACTGTTCGGATTATTGATAAAATTGATTTTACCAAATTTAGTAAAAATCCAAAATGGATTTGTGGTTATAGTGATGTTAGCGTGCTTCATTCCCATATTCATAATTTGGGAATACAAACTTTGCACTCAAGCATGCCGATTAATTTTCCAAAAGATGGTTCTATCAATGAATCCATGCGAAGTTTAATGAAAGCATTAAAAGGCGAAAAAATATCTTACACATTGCCAGCTCATGGTTTTAACCGAAAAGGAAATGCAAGTTCTGTAATTTGTGGTGGAAATCTATCCATTTTGTATAGTTTAAACGGCACACCTTCGAATATTCAAACGGATGGAAAAATTCTATTTATCGAAGATTTAGACGAATATCTTTACCATATCGACCGTATGATGATGAACCTAAAACGTTCGGAAAAGTTAACCAATTTAGCTGGACTAATTGTGGGTGGTATGAGCGATATGAACGATAATACGGTGCCATTTGGTAAAACTGCCGAAGAAAATATTGCCGATGCAGTTTTTGAATATTCTTACCCAGTTTGTTTTGGCTTTCCAGCCGGACATATTGCCGAAAACTATGCTCTAAAACTTGGAGATGAAATTCAACTGAATGTTATGGAGGATAAAGTTGAAATTAATTTTCTGTAACTAGCTGATAAGCTTATTAGCAGATTGGTTGATTAGCAGATTAGCAGATTAGTTGATTAGTAGATTAGTTGATTAGCAAATTAAAGCGTCTCGACAGTTCGACTACGCTAACTGCATCGCTCCGCTCGACGGCCAGAAAGATTAGCAGATTAGTTGATTAGCATATCCTCACATCAGCTCATCAGCTAATCATCACATCATTTTAACCAGCCTTTTCTTTTAAAATAGAAAATCATTCCAACAGCTATTGTGAGCATGGCACCCCAAACTACAAAATAAGCCCAATCGTATTGAAATTCGGGCATATTAAAATTCATTCCATAAACTCCAACAATAAATGTTAAAGGGATAAAAATAGTGGAAACAATGGTGAGCACTTTCATTATACTATTCATCTTGTTCGACTGGCTGTTCATGTATAAATCCATCATGCTCGAAGCCATATCTCTGAAAACTTCAATGGTTTCAATAACCTGAATAGTATGGTCGTATAAATCTCGTATAAAAATTTTAGTGTCGGAATTTATTATTGGGTCTTCAATTTTGTCGAGACGATTAACCAATTCGCGAAGTGGATAAACCGAGCGACGAAGATGAAGTATTTCGCGACGGATTGAGTGAAGTTTTAAAACTGTATTTTGGTCGGGTTTATCCAGTAAGTCGTTTTCTAATTCTTCAATTCGTTCGCCTAACTTTTCAATAACATCAAAGTAGTAATCTACAATCGAATCCATTAAACTATATGTTAAATAGTCGCTTCCACGTTTGCGAATGGTTCCTTTGCCATCAAGCAAACGTTTTTTAACATGACTAAAAACATCTCCCTCTTTTTCTTGAAAAGTTAATAGTAAGTCTTTTTTTACAATAAAACTCAATTGTTCGTCATCGAGATTTTCTTCGATGGTATTGTACTGAAACATTTTCATAACAATAAAAAAGTAATCCACAAATTCGTCAATTTTTGGGCGTTGACTAACCATTAATATATCTTCGATGGTTAATTTGTGAATTTTACAAACCAATCCTAATTTTTCGATTGTTTCTAAATCGTGCAATCCATCAATATTTATCCAAGAAACACCTTCAAAATTTTCAGTTTTTTGGATGGCTTCTTCGATGCTAGCTTGAATTGTTTCCTGATATTGATCATCATTATACTGAACCAACGTAATTTTTACACTCGCCATTTTTTGAGCTCCAGTAAAAACGAGGGACCCAGGAGCCAAACCAAGTTTTAATTTGCGTTGAGGATTGTTTTTTTTCATGTGCTTTTTGGATAACAGATAGGTGCAAAAGTAAATGAATTTTTCGGATTTAAGGATTAGGAAAAATAAGCAGTAATACCAGTTAATATTAATGTCCTAGGGACAATTATATCTTATGCTAATATGCTTTAGTTCAATTATAACAAATTTAATTCAATAATTTACATTACGCATCGAGCATAAATCCCGCTTTGCGAGGACATGCCAATACTAAATTTCAAATTATCCGTTGGACTAATTTGAAATAAGTATTAGTATTACTTTATAGTCCGTTAGGACTTTAATTAGTATCTGCAAGAAAACTATTTAAAAATTTGAATATTAGTTGTTTACATGTTGTTTTTCGAGTTGAATCTATGTATAAAAAGGAGTGTTTTTGCTTGTATAAATGATTAAATTAGTGATTTTGATAACATGGAACGATTTCTTACAAGCACTAATTAATAAAAAGAAATAAAAACAACTGAAAAATTTATCCGTAGGAAATTAACATCGACGCAATAACTTGTAAGATTCTTATACGGATGTCTTATTGCTACTGCTTTTGGAATTCCAAAAATATTTCAGAAATTGTTTGACAAATCAATCTTACAATCAAATATAAACATGGTTTTATAATTGGTAATGTAACGAAGTGGAATCTGTTACAATAAAAACAGAGCTTGTTTGTTTGCAATCCGAACAAACAAAAAATTGCTTGGTTTACAATTAAGCTCGGATTGCAAATCCGAGCAATCCGAGTTATTGAATAAATTTAAAATAAATATTTGTTTGTAAATTTGTTAAAGAATCACATCATTGATAATGGAGCGAAATGGAATCAAAAACAAAATATTTTTCAGGCTATTTTTGATTAGAACTTTGGTTAGTTGATTGGTGAAAATTATATAGGATTTCATTAATGTCGAAGTCAGAGAGGAGCTCATAATAACACAAAAAAAAGCCACCCTTAGGTAGCTTTTTTTTATATTAAAACTTATCTATTTATTGCAGCGGAGTTACCACTTCAATCAATTCAGGAAGATCCATTCCTATGTTTTTTAAATGTTCGAGGGTTGGAACGCCATTTTTATTCCACCCACGACGTTGATAAACTGCATCTAAAAGTTGTTCGTATTGATCTTCGCGATAAGTACGAGTGATTTTTATTTTTTCTAAGGTAGATAATCCTTCAGGGTTTACGCCGATAATTTCCTTCATTTGTTTGTCGTAACGCTCTGCTCTTGATTCGTATTCTTCCACAGTTACAGGACCCGCAGCGCGGTATGGTTGAGCATCGTGTTTACGAAGTCCAAATCCTCGACGGATATTGAAAATTCGTTGGAAGTTATACACTTTTTCCGACATGCGAACCAGGGCATGTTTATCAAAAGTCATATCTCCAGTAACTCCACGATATACATTTACATAATTGTCCACATGTTCTGGAATTTTTGCAGGTTCATCCGTTTGTTTGTTGTTTGCAGGACTCACGTCGTTCCAAACAATTTTGCAAAGTCCCATCAATCCAAACCAAGTTCTAAACATTGGAAAATAGTGTAAAGCTTCTGCTTTATCTTCGAATGTTGGAATTTGGTTATTCACCATGTCCATAAAAATTAACCAAGCTTCGTCATGCTGAGGACCTTTATTGGTCATTGCATAACCACCTTGTTGAGCCAATGATTCTTTGGAAACGTATTGAGAATATTCCAATCCTTTATTTTCCATGCCAATATCTTGAAGAAATTTTGGATCTGCACCATATTCTTTTGCAAAAATTTCTTTCATTTTACGCACGCCCATTCCAGCAATTTTTCCGAAGCCTTCGCCACGTGCAAGTTGGTGCATTAATTCAAGAGAATCTTCCACATTTCCAAAATGAAGATCTAAGCCACCCGTAATTTCTTTATTGATAATTCCATTTTCGTAACATTCCATAATAAATGCAACAATAGTTCCCCAAGTGATGGTGCAAATTCCATAAGTATCGCAATAGAAGTTGGCTTCGATAATGGCATCGTAATCAAAAATACCGATGTTTGAACCCAAACCAGCAGCAGTTTCATACTCAGGGCCTTCTACAATCACTTTGTGACCTTTGTACGGACCTGTTTTAGGTTGAAAATCATCCACTCCTTTGGCACATTGCATTGCACAACCAATCCAGCAACCATCATTCAGTCCTTGTGTAAAGTGTTTGTCTCTCAACAAATCGCTATGAATTTTGTAAGCATCTTTGTGCGTGCCATATTTGAAATTGTGGGTAGGCAACAAATCGTAATCGCTCATCACGTTCACAATGTTAGCCGTTCCTTTTTTTCTCATTTGATTTTGGCTGTCGTCCAATTCCACCATCTCTTTAGTGTAACGGCGGCCTCTTTCCTGAATAATTTCCATGTCAGCAACATTGTTCGCATTGCCTTTAACACCAGCAATTTTACAAACAATTGCTTTGATTTTCTTGTCACGCATTACCGTTCCAATACCACCACGACCTGCTTGTTTCAGACGAATTTGTTTACGTTTGTTGTCCCAGAAAGTAAAGTTAATCATTCCAATTAACGAATTTTCGGCACCTGCACCAGCGGAAACGATTCCAATATTTTTGCAATCTTTTTCATCTTCTGCATAATACTCAGTCAACTCCTCGCCCATAATGTGAGAATCGACAGAGAAACCTGGGTCTTCCATTATTTCAATCTTATGATTCACAGCATCTATAAAAATGATTATGTCTTTGTCTGCCTTTCCTTGAAGTTCAAGAGCATCAAAACCAGCAAATTTCAAAAATGGGCCAAAATATCCACCCACATTTGAATCCATGATAGAATCCGTTTGTGGCGAAATGGAAACCAATAACGATTTTCCAGCACCAGAATATTGGGTAATTCCGCCAATAGGACCAGATGCAATAATAATTTCATTTTCTGCATCGTTCCATTTCGTTGTAGGTGTAGTAGCATCCCACAATAAACGTAAGCCAAAACCTTTGCCACCAATAAACGTTTCTTTCATGAATTTATCCACTGGCTTTTCTTTAATTTCGCCACTACCCACGTTAATATATAATGTACGGTCATTGTATCCTTTAACAATTGGATGCCAATTGTATGACCACTCATGGATAAGTTTTTGTTTCTTTTTTAAGTCGATCACGCTCATATTAATTGTATTTTAGTTTTGATTTTTTTTCTTGAAATTACGGACAAATATAATTAAGTTTTACTAGATTCTTCGACGTAAATTTTTGAAAATGGATTATTTGCTCAAAATTAGAATAATTCTAAATAGAAATCATTATGTATTGAAGTTCAATTACATGAATTGCATAATCGTGCAACTCGAACTTTTTAAAATAAATCTGTAAAAATCAATTTTAATATAAAAATATTTACTTATTTTTATATATAAATTTTGTATTTGATAAAAAGTGCGGAGTCAGCACAATAATCCCACACCTGTTTCCAATTATTTTAATTCAATTACTGATTTTTCAATTTCTCCAAATCCTAATAATGGAGTATTCCAAATTAAGAAATCAAATAATTTGGAGGTTAAAATTGAAATAATTGATGCAATAGGACAAAAACTATTTTCGGCAATAAAATCCGAACAATCAAAATCGTACGATTTAAGCTATTTTCCTAAGGGAATATACTTTCCTGACTTTGACACTTTTTAAAACACATTTTACAATAATCTAAAAACTAGACACATACAGCTACTTGGCTCCATTTTCGGGTGTCTCGGTGGCACAATTTCATCCAAAATTTACGAAAGATTTGTTTCTATAAGATTGGATTTTGTCATAAAATTTGCAAACATCAAAGCAAATTTTTCGCCAAAATCATTTTTCAATTAAACATAATAAACCCGCATTGCAAGCTATTAATATTCGACACCTACGGCGTCGTAATTTGAAAAACTAAAAACCAAACTTTTAAACTGTATTATTTTTACCGCGATAGCATATCAAACAGATAATCCGACCGCAGGGCGGATACCTTATATAACCGCCTTGAGTAAATATTCGATAAAAAAATCGATGAATTTTGGCGTAAAAATCTGTATTGTTTGACGACGTTAGGCAAAAAAGTAAAAGAAGCTAAACTGAAAACTTTTTTGACTAAAAGTACAGATGCGATATCTGTAATAGTTCTAATTTCAATGCTTCATTATAACTAAACAGCTATCCAATCGGTATAAATCGGAGTAAAAATTGAAGTTCGCTTAAAGTCTCCTACAATTCAACTCCGACAATAGAGGAGTTTACTGATTTTAGCCAAAATGAGTTGATTTTTAGAATATTTACGACAGCGGAAGCTTTTTTTGATTACTTTTTTGAGCCCAACCGAGCAGCGAATAAAAAACATTGCACGAATAAAAAAGTAATAGCCTGCCTGGCTTGAAGGCGTAGGATAAAATATTATTGGAAAATTGCAAATTGTAAATTTATGTCTAAGTTTAGCTAAATCAAGCAGTTTGATTTTTTAATTTTTCTGCTCGATTAATTTTGATTAAACAAGAAAAAAAGTATCAGAAAAATAAGTAATTTCCATTTCAATTAGGGTGTCCTAGAGTCGAAGTCAGGAGGGAATATACTTTATCTGTTTTAATGATTTTAAATGTAAAACAGTCAAAAAATTGATAATTGAATAGCTATTTGTTGATTTTTGCCCAGGTGTTGAATGTTATTTGCTAAACTTATTATTGATTATTCCTCGCTGGAAAAACTCAATTTTAATTTGAAGAATGTTATAATGTCAATGTTTATTTTACTTTTGCACTATGATGACATTTGACGAGATAAAAGAGATTTTGAAAACTAAAAAAGTGGGCATTGCTGGCTGTGGAGGCCTGGGCTCTAATTGTGCAGTGGCATTGGCACGAGTTGGAGTTGGCAAATTACTTATTGCTGATTTTGACTTAGTGGAGGAGTCGAACTTAAACCGTCAATACTTTTTTTACAATCAAATTGGTTTTCTAAAATCTACCGCATTAAAGGATAATATTTTAAAAATCAATCCATTAGCTGATGTGGAAGCCCGCAATATAAAATTAGACTCATCGGACATCATAAACCTGTTTTCGGATTGTGACGTAATAGTAGAAGCATTTGACTGCGTAACAATGAAGAAGATGATTATTGAGACCGTTTTAAGTAACATTCCTAATGCATTTATTATTTCGGGTAATGGCATGGCTGGCTGGGGCGAGAGCGAAACCATAAAACCTTTTTATTCCGACAAGCTGATTATTTGTGGCGACATGCATAGTACTGTTTCGGATAAAAATCCGCCATTGGCTCCTCGTGTTGGCATGGTTGCAAACATGATGGCAAATGAAACACTTTCTGTTTTATTAAAAAAATAGTTTTTCAAGATATGATTATTACACTAAATCACAATACTGAAGTTTTTGATGCAGAGCAGCTTACAATAGCTGGGATATTAAAAATCAAAAAATATTCACATCACGATTTAATCATCAAAATAAATTCGGTGTTGTTTAAGCACGAAAATTATGATAAGATGATTGTCAACGATGGCGACAATGTGGAGATTATACATTTATTTCATGGAGGTTGATTAAATAGTGTCCACCCATAAAGTCCGATAACAGCGTTATTTTTGAAAATTTTCTTCGTTATTCCGATAAAGATTTTGTTAATCTTTATTGCCTTCTTTGTCCCAAACTTTGAGGGTGAAAGCTAATTAAAACTTACAAAATCTAAATCGGAACTCTTATGGAAATTTTCCAAAATGTCTCTTTAGGAGTTGCTATTTCACATAAAGAAAATATGCACCTTCTTCCTGTTTAATTACATAGCCAAGTCCTAGCAATTCGTCAACAAATGCTTTAAATTCTTTATCCGTTTTATAAAATTTGAATTTTTTGATGATATTATCGTAAAAAAGTCCGTCTTCAGTAGGTTTTTTTTTATCTAATTTTTCAATCATTACATTCAACTTTTCTTGATTATCATCTAAATCTTTTTTAAGATTTTTGCTATCAGGTTTAATTTCCTTAGCTTTTATGGTGTCGGATAGTGGCTTATTAACAGTGTTAGTGTTGTTAATTGTTTGGTTTTCTTGGGGTTCCGTGACTTCTTCTTTTGGACTATTATTGCAAGAAAAATAAAAATGCACATAATAAACAAAAGTAGAAATAAATTTAATTTTTTCATTGTTTTGATTTTAAATTTGATTTATTTTACAAATGTAATTTTGTTGTCTAAATAAAAGTCATTATGACATTTTCTTTATTTCAATATATAGTCCTTGCAAGAAAACTCAGTGTTTGATAAGAAAACGTCAAATTTGAGGCTTTCGCAGCAACGAATTTAGCGAGTTCCGAATTAGATTTTGTACGTTTTCATTTGCTTTCACCCTTGAGGGCTGGGGCAAAAAAAGAAA
>JBBQWB010000093.1:0-11641 GCA_038210985.1 Bacteroidales bacterium | reverse complement strand
ATTAAAATCCTCATCCCGATTAATATTTTGTTGAATTTCAACGCCTTTCATCTTTATGCTTAGTGCCTAAAATAGCGTTGAAAACTTACAAAATCTAAATCGGGACTGCGAAAAATCTTAATCGCCTCAAAAAATAGAATTTTTAGAACCTCTCGTATTACTATTAGTTTAATCAAAATTGAAAACTCAAAGTATATAAAAAAAAAACTGCATTCGATAAGAATGCAGTTTTTTGAATAAATAATTAATGAACTATTGAATAGATATTTTTTGAACCTTGCTTGAATTTGAAGTGCTTAAGAAGTACAAGCCCTTACTAAATGAGGAAAGATCTAAGGTGTTAGTATTAATTCCAGTATGGGAAGTAATAGTTGTACTATATATAATCTGACCTAGATTGTTGGTAATGTTTATGCCAATTTTTTCGGATTTTTCGGCAATAAATGCAATGTTGAAAATCCCATTGGATGGATTTGGATACACTTCAAAAGCATTGCTCGAATTATTTTCAGTTATACTTTGAGTATTAATAATAACTTGGTTATATGTTGTATCCGAACCACAATCGTTGCTGGCAATTAATCTAACTTGATACGTTCCATCTTCTGCGTATGTGTTGGAAGAATTTGGAAAAGTTGAAGAGTTTCCATCGCCAAACTGCCAATGATAAGTAGTTGCATTGGTTGAAGTGTTTGTAAAAGTAGCCGTATTACCTGAAACTTGTTGAGTAAACAACGCAATTGGAAGTGGTTTTACAGTCACTTCCATTTCCACTGCTGTTCCATTTCCACAATCGTTAACACCTGCAACACTAACAATACCCGAAACTGCATTTGTAAAATTAACAATGATAATATTTGTAGAAGAAGTGCTAGTTGCACCTTGAGGCAAAGTCCAAGTATAAGAAGTTGCATTTTCGATAGGAGGAATGCTAAATTGAACATTGGTTTGACCTTGACAAACTTCTAACGAACCTTCAATTGAACATGGATGATAAGGCAAATCGTTTACATTTACAGCTAAACTTGCAACATTACTTTGATAGCAATCGTTTTTGCCAAACACGCTTACATTACCTGAAGTAGAACCTAAAGTGTATTCAGCTGTAATTGTGTTGGTTGTGCTTGAGCCAATAACACCAGCAGGAAGTTCCCAAACATATTCGGTGGCATTTAAGATAGCAGGAATGGTGTATGTAACAGAAGGTGTGCCTTGACATAAATTGTTGTTTCCAGCTATGGTTCCAGCAGTTCCAACAGAAGAAAATATAGTTATTGGGACAAATATAGTGTTGCTTGTTCCACATACATTTGAAACAAATACTGCAACATTTCCACCATTAAAATTTGAGCCAAATGAAACTCCTATTGAGTTTGTATTGCTTATTCCACTTGCATTTGTTGGCAACGACCAATGATATTGTGCACCCGGACCTTGATTTTCAATTGCATAAACTATGTTTGTTTGTCCAGGACAAACAACAGCAGAAGAAGCTGTAAATGCAGTTAATTGTGGGGATGTTATAATATGAACCATCAGTTTTGATTTTGCCCCAACACCGCATGCATTTATTGGAGTTACTCGAATTGAATCGCTAATTGCATTTGCTCCAGCATTTACAGTAATGTTATTGGAAGTGTGTCCACCTACAAATGTAAATCCTGTGGGTATTGTCCAAGTATAAGATGTTGCATTATCAACCGCATTAATGGAGTAAATAATGTTATTTGTATTAGGACAAATTTCAATAGAGCCTGAAATAACACCTGCTGCTAAAGGTAGAGGAGATACGGTAATAGTTTTTGTTGATTCTAAACCTTCTCCGCATCCATTAAGCCCTTTTACTTTTATTTGTCCATTGGAAGCTCCAGTTGCGATAGCAACAGTTATGGTGTTTGAATTTGAGTTGCCAACAAAAGTAAATCCAGCAGGCAAAGTCCAAACGTAGTTTTGAGCATCTGTGATAACAGGAACGGTGTATTGCAAATTTACACCTTCACAAACTGTTTCATTTCCAGTAATAGTTCCAGCATTTGCAGGTGCAGAAGCTCCAATAGTAACATTAACTGGTACTCTTTGACTTACACAATTGTTTTGTTGGAATATCATATCGTAAAAATAATAGTAGTAGCTTGTTGCACTGGCTCCAGCTGCAGTAGAACTATCAATGGATATTACTCCAGACATTGTATATGGATAAGTAGATCCAGCACTATTTCTATATAAATTAGGTGAAGCTGGTCCTACTAACTTATAAGTTCCAATAGGAATACTGATATTGAGGTCAACTCTGTTTGAACCAGATGGTACATTTACCGTTACTGATTGAACGGTATTGCCCTGTAAATCAAGTAATTTAAAAGTTTTATTTGCTGTGTTTCCAGAATTGAAAACTGCAGATTTTAGAACAACAGCTTGAGTACAGTTTAGATATAATCCGTGAACATTATTGCTAGTAAATAATCCACCGCCTGCATTATTTCGTGTGTCTCCAATAGTATCAGGTTGATTTTCAGTAGATGATTCAACATAATAAATAGTGTTTTCAGTCAAAGTAGGAGTAGTATAAGTATTTCCAGTATTAAAAGAAACTGTGCCATCTAAGGAATTATACCAATTAATAATGTTTCCACCAGTTGCTGTAAGGGTTACTGATTGTGAGCCACAAATAGATGTGTCATTTAAAACAGGATTGGTTAATCCAACTTGAATAAATCCATTTTTCACCATTTCTGCTTGACCACATTCTGAGGTACTTGTAGTTAATGATACCGTAAAAGTTCCATTAGAAGTGTATGTATGGGCTGGGCTCATGTCGGTACTTGCCGAACCATCGCCAAAATTCCATAAATAATATTGTCCATTTCCACTTATGTTTTGGAATTGAACAGTAAGAGGTTGGCTACAGGCAGATAAAACATTTGCCGAAAAATTAGAAGTAACAACAGAATTGTTAACTATAAATGATTTAGCAGTAGTATCGTTCGATAAAATGCCATCGGTTTGATTGTTTGGAAGTGATGTCCAAGCTTTCGCAATGTGATTTCCTGCGGATGGAGTAAAACTTGGGAAATCCATTTGAGCGGATGCCATAGATGCTAAATTGCCAGTCCAAATTTGGTGAATAGATGCGTTATTGTCTAACTTAAAGTAAACATTTACACTTGTTAGAGCATTTGTACCCATGTTTTTAATGGTAACTTTTGGAGTTATCGGATTAATACAGGAATACGTGTCATTTATCTGAGTTATTTGATTAGCGGATGCATCGTTAGGTATTGAAGGAGCAATAATATACATAAATCCTTGGTATGGTTGACGATTTTGTTTTGTAATCACAATGTCGGCAGTATCTACGTTGTTAATTGCAGCAAATGTTAATTGTGCAACACCAGTATTATCTGCTAGTTTTGCATTAAGTAAAACTCCATTTAAAGAAATTGCTACATAAGCACCAGGTTCGCTTGTAACAGATAAGGAAGTAACTCCAATATTTTGAGTATTGTTGAACGTAACTGTTAATGCAGAAGGTAAAGATAAGTATGTCATTACCGATGGGTCACCCATTATATGATAAATTTCCCAATAATATTTTTTGCTGCTCGAACTGGATGCTTGAACCGCCATGTTGCCTGCATATATCATTCCTCCATTGGTTACAAACCATTCGCTTTCAGCAATGTTTTGAGTGTGAAATAAGCGGTCGTAAGCTCCCATTTTGGCAACATCAAAGGTTGGGGTTGCAATAATTGAAGAACGTAAGCCAACCGACCAGTAATAATCTTCATTCCAAAGAGTATTGTTTGAGGCGCCAATATATCCCATAGCTCCTTTATTCACAGTTCGAAGCATTGATTCGCCAAAACACTCTGTTTCGTCAAACTTATTAGATAAACAGCAGTTTCCGATTATTAAACCATATTTATCTTTATTTACCATTGTAGCAATATTACTGGTTTGAAAACTTGGATCAGCCCAACCTGTTTCGGAACAGTGTGCTGTGTAATTTGCAAAACCCACACCTTTACCAATATTGGCTCTCATAATTGGGTCAAATGCATTGTTGTCGGTTTCGGGGTATAAATATTTATAAACATATGAATATCCGTTTGCAACGTTAAAATAATTGGATGCATAATTTATTTGACCATTTGCATGGGTGGGAGAGTATGAAGCATCTACTCCTGCAATTAAAACTGCGGTATCTAAATAACCTGGGTTAGGCATGGTGTACATTTCGTACATTAAAGTTTTATCAATTTGAGGTTGTAACTGAGCCACTGTAGTAGCCGAAAAACGACCAAAATACATATCGGGAATATTGTCGGAAGTTCCATCGCATGTTACATAATATAAATCGGTTGGGTGTGTTCCAGTGGTGCCTGCAAAGGCTGGAATTTGTGCAACGTCGCCAACAAATAAAACAAAAGTAGGAGCAGGATTGGTGGAAGTGCCAGCATTGTATAAGCCTTGCAAATAAGCTTTTATGGATGTGGTTGTGGTGCCAACATTTGCTTGATTGGTGTATGCTTCAATAACTTTGAATCCTTTTCTAGTTTTCCACTGAATAAAGGGTTGTAAAGTAGCTTGAAAAGCTGGACTTGAAACAATTACATATTTTATTGGATATTTTAACATGGCATCTTTATTCATGTTTAAAGGCATCATTTCAACCGATTTTAACGTTCCTTCAAATACTGACGAATAAAATTTTTCCTGAACCGCTTTTGTTAATGCAATGCTGTGATTTTCAAAAATAACATCAAAACGAATGTTCGTGTAAACTTTCAAAATGTTTGTAACGGGATTGTAGTGAATAGGGTCAATTACAACATTTGCCATTTTAACACCTCTGGATGTTCCAACGCTTTCGATGCTTGCCAAAGGAGATTCGTTAAAAGCATTTTGTTGATAAAAAGCTTGGTCGTATTGAAAAACAATAGTGCTTGGGTCAATGCTTTTTGAATAAGATGGCTGACAAGGCATTAATTTATGATTCAGTCCTCTAACATTCAAATTTATTTCAACCACATCATACGATTTTACAACTATTTTTGATGTGCCATCGTAGGGCAATTGAATCATTTTGCGAAACGAAGGTAGTTGAGGCTTTCCAACGTTAAATAAACGAGAATATCCATCGATATTCAAATCGTTAAATAGCCCAGAAGTGGTCATAACAGGATTTAATTCAATCAACGAAATGGTCGATAAAAATTGAAACCCATTCTCTGTTTTCGACAATGTTTTTAATTCGGTGCTTTGACCGCCAATTTGTATGGTAGTTTGAGCCTTAATCAAAGATAATGACAATATAGAGGTCATTATCAAAAGAATGAAATTTTTTCTCATAATTTATTTTTTAGCTTAATGTTATTTTTAAATATAATCCAATTTTTGAAATTAGCATACAATAATAATTATTTTTTTTTGGTTATGGATAATTTAAGGAACAATATTTTATAATTAATAATGGATTTTCTATAATCAGAACTTTCTATAATCTAATTTTCTATATTTTGAAATTTAAAAAACAAAAAATCAGAATGTTATAAATTTATTTTATTTAGAAATAACAATTTAATAATTGTAAATTAATTGTAAATTATTTTTTGTCTTTTTTACGATTAAAATAAAATTTTACAGCAAAATATCGATTTAGCTATTCTTCTGTATCGATTAATGAGTTTAAATTGCAAATGGTATTAAATGAACAGAGTTTGCACTGTTTTTCATCGGTAGTTTGAATAAATGGGATGGAAGTGTCAAATATATCCGATAAAAATGAAATTAAATGTTCTTCAAATTCATCTATCATCTCTTTGTTTATTTGATTGCTCTCATTAAAATCGATTTCAAAATAGGTATCTTTATTTTTAAATGCTACAATCATTGGTTGAATGGTGGATTCCTTACTCATGTTTATTTGCTTACTGTAAAGCAGTGTGTAACATAAAAGTTGAAGTGATTTTGCTAATTTTGGATTGGAAAAAAGTTGAGGAAATTCAATAAATTTCAAGTCGTTTTTATCAACTTTTCCTGTTTTATAGTCAATTATTCGCAATGTCTCATTATGCAAATCTATTCGGTCGATAATTCCTTTTAATCTAATGTTATTCAAAATGTTGGATAAAACTGGAACTTCGATTTCAATTTTTTGTTCAAAGGCAATGGGTATAATACAGTTGGTTTTAACTTCATTAATTTCGTCGTTAATAAAGTTGATAATGTAGTTTTTTATGACTTCAAATGCCAAACGATTTTTCCCAAATTTAAGGTCTTCTTTTGGGATGTTAAAATCTCGCAAGTTTTCATATTCTTCTTCAATTTTTTCAATTACAAAAGCATCATTAATATTTTTCAAGTCATTTTCATGAATGTTTTGTCCAATTGGAAATTGTTTATAAATTTTATCCAAAACTCCATGAATAATATTTCCCAACATTTTATCGTCGGTCGATTCGGTAATTTCTTCCAACTCCTGAATTTTAGCAACATTTGAAAAGTAAAATTTTAACGGACACTGAATGTAAATACCTAAAGCACTGGGTGATAGAGCTTTTAATGACGACATTGTGTCAATAACGGTGCCTTCTTTTGAAATACTTATTTTTTTGGTTGGAGTAATATTAGGACTAATATTTAAAATAGATTCTTGTATTTTTAAGGAAGGTAATTTGGGTGCAATATCGAAGATTAACTGATTGATAAAACGACTTTTTTCCGATTTTCCTTCTTTTAAATCGGCATTATAGATAATTGTTGCATTTTTTGCACGTTGTAATAATCGGAAAAAATGGTAGGAATAAACAGCATCTTTATGAATATGCGAATGAAGGTTGAAATATCGTCTTAAATCGAAGGGTAGGAGCGAGTTTGTTGTTTTTCCAGCAGGTAAAGTTTCCTCGTTTACCGAAAGTATAATTACATTATCGAAATCCAATAAGCGAGTTTCGAGCAATCCCATAAGTTGAGGTCCGTTAATGGCATCGCCAATATAGGATATTGAATATTCGCTAACTTTTGAATTAAAAAGATTAAATATAAACTCGGCGTTTTGATCGATAGGATAATTTTGACACAATGTTTCTAAAAAATCAAAAACTTCATCAAAATAGTTTAATGCCGATTTCGTAAAAACTTCATTAAGAGACGATTTGCTGAAAAACAAATTATTATTTAATAAATTATTTAGGTTTCTAAGCTCTTTCACAAACAGCGAATAGTTTTCGCATTTGTCAAAAACTGGTGCAATAATTTTAATAAAATCTTCCGAAATACCGTTTAATTTTGAAATGGTATTCGTGCTGCAATACACAATATTTTGTAGTTTTAAATGGTGGGTTGCGTCAATTAATGACGAATTATATTTAGATGCTAGTTTGCTAAACGATGGATGCGAAAATATACCGATTACATCTTTGTAATAAAGATGTCTGTCTTTTCTATTATGTTGATTTATAGAACGTTCGATGTTAATGTGCATGCCAAAAATCAATGAATAAAGTTTATACACAATACTCATATTTAGGGGCATACCCATTGTTATGTTTATGTCGTTCGGATTAATGGTGTTAATAAGAGCAGGCAGTAAGGATTCGTCGGCTGGAACAATTACAAAACTTTCGTTCGAATTTGTTTTATTTGATTGATAATCAGACATCATTTCGCCAACTAATTTTACTTGCGAAATTGCATTTGGAGTTCCTATAATTTGAATATTTTTAGGTTCCTGTTCAAAATAATTTGAAAGATAAGGGAAGTCGTCATTTAAAGAAAAATCTTTTTTAGAATTTCGCAAAAACAAACCTGCATCTCTAACTTCATCCTCAAAAAATAAAATATCTGCATCCCAATAAGTTTCGGCTTTTTTATCAAGTATAAGTTGTTTTATAATTTTGGTTTCACTTTTAGTAAGTGCATTAAACCCACAAAAAATTATTTTTTTCCATTTTGAAGTTTCATTTATTAGATTCACATCCTCGGATGCCTTTCGGTATATTAAGCCTTGATAACCAATCGATTTTTCGGATAAATTTTGATTTAAAAAGAGATAGTTTTGATAAAGCTGTTCAAAAAACTGTAAATGATTTATCTGCATTGCAGTTCTTTCATTTTCGGGTATATCATAATAACTCAACTCTTTTATTTCGGCTAATGATGTAAATATGCTTTTAGCATTGGCTAACTGCATGTCAATTTCATTTATATCGCTCAAAAAAAGACTTGCCCAACCTAAAAAATGCTTAAAATCACTATTTTCATCCTTGTAATTTTGGTTATGATAATTGTATAAAAGCAAAAGTAGTTCGGTTTTGTCAATGGTTTTAAAAGAAGTTAGATTGCAAACAAATTCGTCAATCGTGAATATCTCAGGAAGTAAAATTGTCTTTTTTGTATGCTCACTTAAATAATGGATAAAGTATTTTTGAGCTCTACGAGCAGGCATAACAATACAAATTTCGGCAAAATCATCTTTGTGCTTTTCGTAAATATCAATCGCAAATTGTTTAAGAAATGGAGTCATTTTTTTAATTTGTTCGTTTTTTCTTTTCTCCTTTTACCTTGTCACTCATCACTTATCACTTGTTTATTTGTTCGTTGTTTGTTGTTGTCTTGCTACTTTTGTTTGTTGTTTGTTGTTGCCTTTTCAACTTATCAACCCGTTACCCATCACTTGTTACTTGTTACCCATCACTTTGTTCCTCTCTTATAAATAAATAAATAAATAAATAAAATAAAAATATGTTACTCGAAATAAAAAATCTTCATGCGTCCATAAATGGGAAAGAAATTTTAAAAGGCTTAGACTTAAAAATTAATCGTGGAGAAATTCACGCCATTATGGGACCAAACGGAACTGGAAAAAGCACTTTAGCATCTGTAATTGCTGGTCGTGAAATTTTTGAAGTTACCGAAGGGGAAATAATATACAAAGGGAAAAACTTATTTGATTTATCGATTGAAGACCGAGCCCGTGAAGGCATTTTCATTGGATTTCAGTATCCTGTTGAAATTCCTGGTGTAAGCATGACAAATTTTATGCGCACAGCCGTAAACGAAATTCGTCAGTATCGAGGATTGGAAGCTCTTTCGGCAACCGAATTTCTTTCCAAAATGGAAGAAAAGAAAAAATTGCTCGAGTTGCAATCGAAACTTACAAATAGGTCGGTAAACGAAGGTTTTTCGGGCGGAGAAAAAAAACGCAATGAAATTTTCCAAATGGCAATGCTCGAACCCGAATTGTCGGTTTTAGACGAAACCGATTCTGGTTTAGACATTGACGCTTTACGCATTGTAGCAGGTGGTGTAAACAAACTTCGCAAACCCGAAAATGCAAGCATCATAATTACTCATTATCAGCGTTTGCTTGAATATATTGTTCCCGATTTTGTACATATTCTTTACGATGGAAAAATAGTGAAAACTGGAACCAAAGAATTGGCAGTTGAACTTGAAGAAAAGGGCTATGATTGGATTAAAGCAGAAATTGCAAAGTAATAAATTGAATTATGCAAACAACGATAGATTTAAAAGAACATCTAATATCGCTATACAAGGAACATTTTGACATTCTGACTAAAGAAGATACTCCAAATGGGAAATTGCTTAGAGAAAAATCCATTTTAGAGTTTTCAAAAAAAGGGTTTCCAACCACTAAGTTGGAACAATGGAAAAATACCGATTTAAGCGAAGCGATAAATCACGAATACGAATTGCTTTTTGAAACTCCACCATATAATCCCGTAGAAAGCTATTTTAAATGCAATGTACATAATTTTGACACGTACATGTTTACCTTGCTCAACGGATGGTATGTGCACAAAAACGCTCCACTTACTACTTTTCCTGATGGAACAATTGTAGGATCATTGGCACATGCTCGTATTCAGTATAAGGAAATTGTAGAAAAATATTTAGGCAAAGTAGCTATCGACGAAACAAACTCAATGATTGCGCTTAATACTGCTTTTTTGCAAGATGGTGTGTTTATTTATGTTCCCGAAAATGTGGCAGTAAGTAAGCCAATGCAAATTGTTAACATTGTAAACACCGATCAAGATTTGCTTATCCAAAATCGAAATCTAATTATTGTAGAAAAAAATGCACAATTAAAACTTGTTCATTGCGACGACTCCTTAAAATTTGGAAAGACTTTTTTAAACAATGTTACCGAAATAGTAGTCAAAGAAAATGCGATTGCAGAGTATTATAAACTCGAAAATAAAGATTCACTATCCACATTGGTAAACAATGTTTATATCAGCCAATGTGATAACAGTCAGGTGCTTACAAATTCTATTATATTTAATGCTGGATTAACTCGCAACACCATTAAAGTAGCCATTAATGGCGAACATTGCGAAGCAAGTATCAATGGTTTATATTTGGTTGATAAAAAACAAAAAGTGGACAATTACATCAAAATCGACCATCATAAACCTAATTCAAACAGCAGTCAGTTATTTAAAGGAATAATTGACGATGAATCTTCTGGCTGTTTTAATGGTCATGTGGTTGTTCATCCAGATGCTCAAAAAACACAGGCTTTTCAATCCAATAAAAATATTGCCTTAACCGATGAAGCATTTATCAGCACAAAACCATTTCTAGAAATTTATGCCGACGATGTAAAATGCAGTCATGGTGCTACCATTGGGCAATTGGATATGGAAGCAATGTTTTATTTGCGTTCGAGAGGAATTTGCGAACGTAATGCCCGCATGTTGCTAATGTATGCTTTTGCTATGGAAGTTGTGAATAAATTTACGATAGAAGCGTTGCATAAACAAATAGACGAGATGGTATCCAAGCGTTTGCGTGGTGAGCTTAGCATTTGCGATCAATGTGTTTTGCACTGCTCCGAACATGCTGACTTTAATTTTGAAATTGATTTATCAAAAATTTAAACATCTCTGCAAAATTAAAAAGAACAAGAAAAATAAGTACCTTTATAAAAAAAACCAATATGAAAAAATACACTTTATTTATAGTATTATTAGCAGTAGCAGCTATTTTTAGTATTTCTTGTCAAAAGGAAGTTAGCGATGCTAAAAAACTTGAAGCCTTAAAAAATGTTAGTTTATCATACGATAGCGTTGCATTTAATGTGAGTTTACCACAAGGTGCTCTAAGTGGGCAATCATTTAGTGAACTTCGTTCACAAAACGAGGCACTTTTCTCTAATTTGGCAAATTACACTATTTCTTTTGCCACACACATGAAAGCAAATAATACAAAATCTGGTGCTACGGATGCAAATTTTCAGGGAATGGCGGTAAATTTAATCATGAACAACCTTACAGGCTCCCCTATTAAAACTTCAACTGGAGCATTTGACATTCTTAAAAATCAAATTATGCCTGTTGTTGCATCTGGAAGCATAAATTTACTTACTCACAAAGAAGTTGGAAAATATATATTTCAGCAAATAGTTGCAGGCAATGATTTAGCCACCAAATTAGCTCCTGTTTTGAATTACAAAATTGGTAGTTTACAAGGCGGTTTAAACTTACCACAAATACCTGCCAATATTCCAACTCGTGCTTCCGATAATATGAAAAACTTTTTAGGTGGCTTGTTGGAATCGAATTTGATGAATTAAGAGGTTGTGCGAAGTCTGAGACTTCGCACAACTCTG
>JBBQWB010000092.1:0-11642 GCA_038210985.1 Bacteroidales bacterium | reverse complement strand
CATATAATAGTGGGAAACCTCTATGAGGTTTTGTAATCATTTCTTTCACTTTCCCCCAGATGAATCTGGGGGTTATGCATTGAAAACTCCTACGGAGTAAATATTAGAAAATATTTTACCCACACAAAACGTTATAGAGCCGAAATTGACCAAACTCACTCCGACGAAATACGTCAGAGTTCAAACAAAAATGATTTTTAACTGCGCCGTTCTCACTTGTTTTTCGGCTCGCCGGACAAGGTCAAACCGAATATTTATATCTATGCACTTAGTAATTAGACAAATACGAATTTCTGTCTGGTACTAGTCTTATTTCAATATTTTTCTGATAACTCTCATTAAAACATTGTTGATTTTTGTCAAAATGGTTTTGTGAAAATAGTAGGTTTCATAGTGCCTATTAGGCAAAACAAAATTAGGCTCACTTGTTATTTTATAGTTGTTCGACGATTTTAATTTCTGCAACTTGGTTATACCATCAAAATGTGTACCATCATATCCTATATTCTCTACCAAATTAACTGCTGGTACTATCGACATTCCAGCTTTTGCGAGTATCGAAAAAACAAATTGGAAATCCCAGACATGAGATTGATAATCCGTTTTTTTTACCAATCGGCTAAACATACCATTTAGAAAAGCACCTTCAGACTTTGTAAAACATAGATTTTTGAAACCACCTTCGGCGTTAAATGCATCCCAGTTTTTCATATCAATATCAAAATTTGCCCAACATCTTCGCCAGGTAGCCCACCCCCAAGTGATACAATTATAACTGAATATATAATCATATTGCTCAAATAGCTTGTGATCGGGATAGTGTGAACGCCCACTTATCATACTCACTCGAGAGTCGTACTTAAATTTTTCCAACAAATAATTACAATAATCATAAAAAACTGGAGATGGAACACAGTCATCTTCCAGAATTATTCCCATTTCTTCGTGTTCAAAAAACCAATTGATTGCCTCGTATGGGCCACCACCACAACCAAGATTTTGGGTTCTAAAAATGGTTTTAACTTCACATACCCAGTCGATACCAGCTAAAACTTGTTGGCGTGTTTGTTCAACAGTTTCAGCTTCGCTGGGTATATTCATTCTAGCACCGTCAGAAGCTATATACAGTTTATCGGGTTTGTATTTTTTTATAGTATCAAAAACTCGCTTAGTGTTGTCGGGACGATTAAATATTATAAATAAAACTGGCACTTTTTGAGTTGATGGCGTAGGTAATAGGACATTCTCAGCATACGTTTTTTCAACCATTTTTAATTGTCGAGAACTAGTATTATTCGACAATAATCGAGCAATAATTCGCATAAATATGGAATGTGGCCAATATGCCTTAAGCAATAAACTTTTATTGAGTTTAATTTTATCCAACAAACTAAAAACTCTAACGTTTGAAACATCGAGAGTTGTTGAAAAACGAAAACAGCCTCTTTTATTATTGGTAGCCTCCGTACCGAAACCTATATTCGTGACTTTCGATTGTATAGGAAATACATCCAATAAATTATGTTGGAATTGATGGTAACAAAAGCGTATTGCCCAAGAATCAATTTCACCAGCCATTTGATTATCTAACATATTGGATAAATCGCTCCCACCCAAATTAAATTTCCAACGTTTTAGCCAATTACATTTAAATGAGCGATAGGTTTTTACTGACCAGTCTATTTTCTCCCAGCGATTTTTCCAAGTTGCCCATCCCCACGATGAAGCCCTTAATCCAAATGATATATCACTTGTGTAGGTTTTCAAAACGGATTTTGAAAATGAAAAACCACTAACACTTAAAATTCGATCGTTGGAAGCGTAAAAATCCAAGCTCTGATTCATATAATCCAAAAAATTTCGGGACGTTATCAAATCATCTTCCAACACAATTACTTTACCGTATTGCTCCAGTACTTGGGTAACGCCGCCAATAATTGAATTCGCCAATCCCTTATTCACCGGAGATTCAATAATCTGCACGGTTTTGAAACCTATAATGGTATGAATATATTGCCTTACAGCATCAACTTTTGATTGTGAAGCTGCATTTTTTGCCCCATCCGAAAACACAATTAACTCACTTTCGGAAGCCAAAAAATTTTGCTGAAGTGCTGCAACGGTTTGCTGCAATTCCGTAAGTCGGTTATAGGTGAAAAGACAGATGGGTGCTAACATAAATAATGAATCCAGATTGAAGGTATTAGTACTCGTAAATGTATGCTAAAAAAATGTTTTATTGCATTGAATAAGCCATTGTGACGAAAATCAAATATAAAAAATTCAAAAGGATTATTACCCAATGGTTTATATAATTCTATTATTCTTTGTAAAATATTAATACCTGGATTGCACCATGTTGGCAAACTATCGTGCGATTCACAGTTTCCTAAAACCTGAGAGGCTACAACTAATTCAACGCCAAGTTTTTTAGCTCTTAGCCCATAATCAAAGTCACCTAATGCGTGTCGGAAACGAGAATCATTAAAGCCAACTTTATTAAACACATCGTTTGGAATTAACACTATATTTCCATTAAAGTATTCACATGTTTGTATTCCACCAGTTGGTTCTATGATTTTTTTATATCTATTAAATCCACCATAAGTTATTTTTTCAGTTCGTTTACTACTTGTAGAGCCAATAACAATACGGTTTTCGGTGCATTCCGACAATATGGTGGTTAATGCCCAAGGCATTATCTGCGTATCATCATTTAACCATACATAATAGCTATATTTGTTTGCATTTGCAGCCGTTTCCCATGCCAAATGCATTCCTCTATTCCAATATAAGTTTCCAGTACCGTTAATAACTAAAACTTCTGGAAATGTTTGCCGAACTGCTTCAGCGGTTCCATCAGTTGAGCCATCATCTACTAAATAAATATCGAATTCATACCTATTTACTTGTTCAATAGCCGAATATAAAGATGATAAACAATTTAACGTTTTTTCTTTTCTGTTATGGCAGGTTAGTAAAACTGCTATTTTTAAAGCCTTTTGCATCGTTATTTTTTTGTTTAAGTTGATATTCATACCATCGGTATTGAATGTCAAATATCCCACGCACCCATATTGTTACTTCTTTGTTCGTCATAGCTCGAAATGAAACTGAAAAACAAAGCCCAATCATCATCCATAGCATATAATAGTTTAACGAAAAATTATTCATATCTTCTACCCAAGAATACGCCCAGCGAAATGCAATAAAAATCCCCAACATTTTTACAAAAATATTTTTGGAACGGTTTATTGCAAGATACGAGGCTTGATAAAAAATAAGAAAATATAAAATCACACCTACAATACCAGTCCAGGTAAATATATTGGCTATTGCCACTTCATTTCCATTTCGCTCATTCCGTTTATTCAAATCGTCTTGTCCAAAAGCTTCACTAATATTCCCTCTGGCAGGGCTTCTACCAATTACCCACGAATTAAGTCTATTGGCCGATGTTAACACTTCCTCATATATAAACGTGCGAGTATCATCTTTTACTGACCCTTCCAGTTTATTACCCCGCCCATCACTCTCTATAACAGTCAAGTTTATATTTTCAATATAGTCGTCCATGTCAAATATATTAAAAACGCCTAAAGCACCTAAGGAAAAAAACATAACAGGAAGTAACATGAATGACATGCGTACTAAATTTAATATTCTAAATTGAATTATATGGCGTGCATAGTAAATTATTAATAGAGCTAATGGAACAGCAAATTTAATTACGTTGCTACGTGCACCAAAACTTGCTGTCAGAACAATGATGGTAAAAAACAGTACAACCCATTTCCAATTATAAGTTAGTACAGGCAAAAATATAATGATAAAACTAAAAGGCATTAAATAGTTTCCAAAACTTTGAGGTAGAAAAAAAATTAAAGCTACAAAAAATAATCCAAACACATACTTAAAATAAGTACTTAGCAGTAATTGTAGTATCTTTTCGTTAGTAGCTAACAACACATTGACCGTTAAAAATAATGCCAACGCATTTGCAGTTAACCCTTTCCAATCCCAGTAGGTTTCTGCAATAAAGCAACCCCGTATAGTAGAAAATAATACCCATATTAAAAACAAAAAAACAGGTATTAATAATTTATTGTGTCGTTTATCGTAATATTTCTTTATACATACTATAGTAATAAAATATATGATGGCAATTATTATCCACCAAATAAAAGTTATATCAACAAATCTTACAATTTTTAAACCTACGGCATTTGGGAAAGTTAAAATAGAATAAAAAGCAATAAGTAAAATTGAAACAGAAAGATAGGATATCAATTTTGAGTTTCGTGAATCATTCATCAATAGTTATAGCTTAAAAGTTAATAATAAATAGTTGTTATTGATTTTTTGTTTGATATAAATCGAAAATCAATTTAGCATTACGTTCCATATTAAATGTTGATTTAACAAAATTATAAGCATTTTCGGATATCGTATTTCTATTAATTTCATTTTCTGATAACTGGATAACGCTTTCTGACAACATTTTACAATCTTCGAGAATCAATATACTATTTTCACCATTTTTATTAAAATCTCTCAGACCAGACACATCGTAAAGAATAGCGGGAATCTTACAAGCCATAGCTTCAATAGTAGTAATTGGTATACCTTCATATTGACTTGTCATAAGGTATAAATCAGACACAATAAGATATTTTCTTACATCGGTTTGATTACTACAGAACAAAACATGGTTATTAATACCTAACTGTGCAACTAAATTCATTTCATCTTGTTCCGATTCACCTCTACCAAGGTGGAGGTAAAAACAGTTTGGAATGTACTTTAATATCAAGGGAAGTGCTTTAATAATATCAGAATGTCTTTTATTTAAATTACATCCACCGACTGATATTAGAATAAAAGAATTAGGTGGCAATTTTAACTCTGCACGCTTCTGTGTTTTTTCATTATTACTAGCTGGATAAAACCGATTACTTCCATACCAGTTATAAATCTTGGAAGTTTGGTTATGATAAAGCCTCAATTCGTGGTCGTAAACCGAGTCACTTATTGTTTGAAATTGACAGTTAAAAATATTTTTTGCTGACCATCGTAACAAACAATGGTAAAAATAACTGTAAAAATGTGTGGGAAAAACACTGTGAAATGTATAAACTGATTTCTTACCTGTTATCCAAGCACAAAATGCCATTGTCCAAAATGTTCCAGAGCTATGATTATGAACCACATCTATTCTTTTATTTTTTAAAAACTGAATAAAACGTACTATAAATATTATTCGTGAAATTAAATGTTTAAATTTAGGATATGGTTTATGATAAACTTTGTATCCTGCCTCTTTAAAATAAGGTGCATATTCACCTAGATTTTCGGCAGTGGCAACAACAGAAAGTTCACAACCTAATTCTTGAAAAACAGGTGCTGCGTCAACGTACATTATTTCAGCACCTGAGAATTTAAGTTCGTGAAGTATATGTAGTATTTTCATTAAAGTGTTATATAAGACAATTATTATCAGTTTAAAATTTATCTTTTTTCGCCTAAAAACTTATCGTTTGTTAATGCTATAATTATACGTTTTAGAAGGTACTTGAATGGTCTATGAATTTTATAGTCAGTATAATAACCACTATTTCTAATCAAATTGTGGTAATTGTTATTAGTATAAATAATATTATCAGGATATTTACTTTTCAAATCTGTATACATAATCTTCTCTTCATTCTTATGTATCAATTGAGTCATACTTTTCTGCTCATTGGAAGCATGTAAACGTTGTGATATTAATTTTTCATTCAAATAATACACATCATAAAATAGTGTAATTCTGAGCCAATAATCCCAATCAATAATATAATCTAAATTAGAATTAAAGTAACCTACTTTCTCAAATACTTCTCTTCGAATCATTACCGTAGCCATACTAATAATATTTCTAATTCGATATAAAATTTTATGATATTCAGCATTCGAGAAAAAACGACTCTCTGAATGCGTCGTTGACCATTTTCCCCAAGCATTTTTCGCCCAATGATCAGCAGAGGTAATTTCACTTTTTTCATTAATAATATTTAAATCTGTGTGTATTAAACCTACAGTTGGATATGAATTAAATATTTCTAACTTCTTTTGAATACAACCGATATTCATCACATCATCATCCCCAAAAATTTGGATAAAATCGCCTGTCACATAACTTAAAACTTTATTATAATTTTTTGTCGCACCTAAGTTTGTATTATTTCTATAATAAAAAATTCGTTTATCATTAAATGAATTTATTATTTGTGTAGTATTATCGGTTGAAGCATTGTCACATACGATAATTTCCAAATTCATAAATCCTTGGTTTAATACACTATCAATACATTCTTTTAAATACCTTGCTCGGTTATACGTAGGTATTATAACAGATACTTTATTCATTTTATATAGAATTAAATTAATTGGTTTGACCAGTGAACATTTCTCTTTACAATACGATTTGGATTACCAACCGAGGCACATGAGTGTGGAACATCGTGAACAACTACCGTACCCATACCAATTATACTATTTGAATTAATTGAAACCCCTTTCAGGATAATTACTCTCGCACCAACCCATACATTATCACCTATCTTTATTGGTTTCTCTTTATTAACAACAAAATTTTTTTCGTCATAAACAGGATGTGTATCACTCGCCCATAACTCAATTTTATCAGAAAATAAGCAATTTGAGCCAATAATAATTTCATTATTTAATCCAGCATTAACGATTCTAATACCTCCAAATGTAGTATCTTTACCTATAAACAATTTACAATCCTCACCTCTAATAATTATATTCGAGTTAGTGAATTTAACACCATCTTCCAATATTATTTGATTATTATTTCCAGAAACAGTGATGGTTGTATTAAAAAAATAGGCATTACTTGATGATATAGTATTATTTTCACCATCAACAAATAGTATTAAACGATCTACAAAGCCATTTAATATTACTCGATTAAATTCACCTTTTATTTTACAATATGATTTATAAAACACTTTTGAAAATTTTATTTCATATTTTTTATTACCATTTAAGATAATAATAGAAAGTGTATGAACTATACTAAAGATAGAGACTACTGACTTTATAAAATTTGAATTCATAAACTTAATATATTTTTACATAAAAATAGAGAATTTTCAAAAATATAATTACCAATAACATGCTCCTTCAACTTTATTCGCACTTTCGGGCTTTTCACTTTCACTTGGTTTTACCCAATTTTCGTTCATCATTTGAGAATAAAATCCACGAGGAACTCCCCAAGCTGAGACACCATAATCAGTATTTTCCCATCTCTTACCTTTTATTCCAAATAACAACTGTAAACTTCCTCCCACATGAACTGCTTTCTTTCCCATGCGTTTCACATGAGCAGCTAACGGAAAACCGTAAGCACCAGCACCAATGAGGCATATATCGAAATCATGTTTTTCAATTTCATTTTTCATATATTCCAAAGCTTCAAACCAATCTTGAAAAGAATTACTTTCACCACCAATACTTTGCACCGCTTTAATCATCTGTAATGATGCAAATCTAGGCAATACATCTTTATTCTCAAAAAGAAATTCTCTTTTTTCATATTGCTTCATAATAGTCTCTGCAAATGGGTGAACTACCAAAATATGTTTATTTTCCAAAGCCTTTGTCCAAGGCTGTTTTGTCCAATATGGGTCAAGATACATTAAACGTATCTTTCTAGTACTCTCAAGCTCACTTTCAAAGTACTTTTCAGCAGAAAGCCATGACCCCAATATATCTACTTCTTTCATATCGCTCAGCATCAACTCACAAAACATTTCTATTTTTTCTTTTGTGGGAGGAAAAAAGCCACTCCATTGTTGCATTTGGCTAATGATATTTTTATTCCACCACCAAGGTAAACTCTCCCCTTTTATAAATTTACAGATGCTCTTATTTGGATGTTTTACACCCAAATAGTTAACCATTGTTGCAAGTTCAGTACTACCAAATCGTGCAATCATACAAGGTTTTTCATCCATCAAAGCATCATATATAATTTGTGATGCTTTATCGGGGTCTTGTTCACATTCAGGCTTAGCCGATTGGTCGACACGAAATACTTTTGTATAAACTTTGCGTAAAGCTTTGAGTGTAAAGATTGAAAGTTTATTCATTTAAGTTAAAATTAAAAGTGTCTTTTTAGAGATAAAATGCAAAAGAATTGATAAACTTATTGTTGCAAACAAACTAATATATAACGGATTATCGTAAACATATAAATGGTGAATCAAATAAAACTCCATGGAAATGCCGCTTAGCCAACTAACAATGTATCTATTTTTTGTTTGAGAAAAGGTCTGAGTAAATATCTTTATTGTAATAATAGCCATAATACATGTAAGTATATAATTCAAATATATCCCAATTTTAAATAACTCTATATACTTATAAGTCATTAGGAAGTAACCTGAAAGAAGGATTAACACCAAATATAATATTGAGTATTTAGTTGAGTAATTTGCAATTTTTTGAGCATTAAAGTAAACCAAAAGATAAAAAAACAAATAAACTAAAGATGCTCCTCTATAGATAAAACCAGCTAAAACAACAAAAACAAATAGTAAGACACTTAAAGAATAGGATTTAAAAAAACGACTTATAAATCTACTTCTACTTGCAACAAACAGGGCAACATAACACATAACAAGTACCTGCATAAACCACAAATGGCCACAATAGGGTAATGGATCAACATAATTAGTCAGAAATAGCATTTCACCAATAAGCGATATAAAGTACTTCGATAGATTAGCAGAATCTGTAATGGCATAATAGACAAAAACTGAAATAATAAATGGATAATAAATGACTGCAATTGCTTTAAAACGTTTCAATAAAAAATCCCAACCAAAAACGGTTTCATCAGTTCTTTTAAGCCCATACAAAAAAGCACTCACTAATAAAAAAGCAGGTACGGCAACATTAAAAATCCATGTATAGTTTCTCAGTCCTATACCCGCAAAATAAAGTATTAGAAAGACCTGTATAAGACAAAACACTCTTAATGCACTGATAGAAAATATTCGATTCACACTCATTTTTTTAAAAAATTACCTTCTTCTTCCGCCAATATCCAATCTTCACTTTCCGGATATCCATGCCAAAAGTTTTTGGGACAAACTTTTATTCCATTGCTCAATAACGCCGGTTTATAGGAAAACGAACTTTTGCTGGTAATTAGTAAATCGGCATATACTAAATGCAGAAAACTTTGCATTGCATCGATATCCAAACAATATACAATATTTGGAAAGTTCTCAAACTCATGGAAATCGCTTTTCTTGCCTTGTGAAAAAAGATATATCACAATCGGTTTCTCTATTTTTATAGTTTTCAATACATTCGTCAGTACATTTACAAAATAATCGTTATCTTGCCATCGCATCAGCAAATTAGGGTTTTTATTCAATTGCCCAATCGTTATATCTCCCCTGCGTACATGAATGGCGATATTAAAATTATCCTTACTATAAATCAGCTTTTCATTTTCACGAGCCTTAGCAGTATAAAATTTACGTTTAAGTTCGTCCATTTCTCCGTACTGATTCATATAACTTTGATCTTGTTCAGTTATAAAAACAATTCTTTTACCTGCATAAGATGCAATAATTTTTTGAATTAAATCAATCTCATTTTCATTGTTTTCATTAAACAAAGGTAATAAAACTTTTTTAAACCCTTGTTTCACTAAGTCGGATACGCATACTTCGCCCTCGCCAAATCCCAAAAAAACATCCCATTTTTCAGATGAAAATGGTATATGAGCAAATTTTAAGTTGAAAACTCCTGCAAACCAGTAACCAGCTATCCAATTGGCCATTTGATGTCCAATACCCGCACCAGGATTGGGTTGAGAAGCGAAATAGCTACAAGTATTGACTTTTTTTGAACTTTTATGTGATAAGAAATACCAAAATGAATGGTATATATATGGATATAAATTCGTGTGTTGCGAATTGCTCACAAAACTAAACCACAATTTACTTTTTACTTTTGTAAAAAATATTTTAAGAGTCATATTTTTATTTATATAAACTTCTTTTTGTGAATAAATCCCAATAACTCCCTCTTAGACCAGCCTTCACTAACATCCATTTCACTTTAATTCTGGTTTTAATTGTAGTGGGAAGTTCTAAATAAAAACCTCTTTGATTAAAATTTACATCGTAATTTATACTTCTAAGATGTGATATAGCTTCATTAATCCACTTGCCTTTATGAAGACAACCTGCTAAATCATACGGGATTGGGCTGGAAGTTTCTTTAGACAAACAGGCAAGTTTGATTTTCATTTTCTCAGCTCTTTTTGTACCATACCACTCCGATGTCCAAGGATTTTCGTGTGGTAAAGCCATTTCATAAAGTACCGATTTATTCCAAAATGCTATTTGATAAGAGAACATAATATAAGGCGCTGGTGGTGTGACTATCACAATTTCAGAGTTTTCAGAGTTTGATTGATTTGGATAGGATTGGTACGCTAAGCACAATGAATCCAACTTGTTTTTTAAAAAGAATTCATAATATTCAGCTATCTTATTATCAATCACTTTACCCATAAAAATATAATCAATCATTATAAGTAATACATTATCCAAATCTACCATATCCAATCCTTTGCGGAAAGCAGTTCCAAATGCTTGGTTTTTACCAACTTGAGTGCAAATTATATTTAAACCATCTTTTTGAAAGGTTTCAGTTTCGGTATTCAAATATATCACACCTGTGTATTCTGGCCAATATTTTTTGAATAAGTTAAAAAATACTGGCCAAATGTCTGAGTATGCATCGGAGGAGGATATGAAAATGGTATAATTGTTCATTTAATTACTTTTAGAATCACGAAAATTATTAATCAAAACCTCTTTATCTAGTCTATTATTTTCACTGTATAATAAAAGTTCTTGCTGAATTTGCTCTTCCAATGTTAATCGAAACTTAATGAATTTTGCGGGATTTCCACCAACTATAGAATAGGGGGGGTATATTTTATTTTTCACACAAACACTTCCAGCAGCAACAATACTACCTCTTCCTATAATAGCTCCTGGGCATAGTGTAACATTTGCTCCAATCCAAACATCCTCATTTACAATTACGTCATTAGGTTCGAGATCTCCCCAACCATGAACCTCTGGTCGTTGTCCAACAATATTATATTTATGATTACAAGTGATAACTGTAAGGCTTGGGCCAACAGAACAGTTCCTTTTCAAAATAAATTTACCCTTTTGACATATAAATTTCGCATCAGCATTTATTCCACAATGATCATAAATATAAACATTTTGCTTTGGTCCCCAAGCTGGAGTCATCACACTTGAACTTGCAGCCAGATAACCATAGCGGTCTCTTCTTGAGGAAAAAAATGACATTCTTATACCTTGAAACCCTGAAATAACGGTAGTATAAAGTATTTTTATTTTATCAAATAACATATTATTTTAAATTTTTAGAACACACCTAAATGTTGATTTTATATTTGATGCAATAATTCTTAGTGTTGATATAGTTTTCATCTCAAAATTAACCCATCCTATTGGGAGTTTTTTAATTTTATATTTATTATGTTTAAAATATAAAAGCATTAATAT
>JBBQWB010000091.1:0-11913 GCA_038210985.1 Bacteroidales bacterium | reverse complement strand
ATCACCACATCCCCACATCACCACATCATCACATCATCACATCATCACATCACCACATCACCACATCACCACATCATCACATCACCACATCACCACATCATCACATCATCACATCATCACATCACCACATCACCACATCACCACATCATCATATCATCACATCATCACATCACCACATCATCACATCACCACATCACCACATCACCACATCACCACATCACCTCTTTTCACCGACTACCGATAACTGAACATCGATAACTGATAACCGATAAAGCATGGTCTTATAATTTCAACCTGAGGCTAAGAGGTAGCAATGGAAATTTGCTTATTTATTTGTGGGCTTGTTTCGTTTTTTTGTATTTTAGCAGAAAAAAATGCGAGTTTTATATGTTTCTTACGATGGCATGACGGATAATTTAGGTCAATCGCAGGTGTTGCCTTACTTAATTGGATTAAGTGCAAAAGGGCATCGCTTTGTGCTCATATCTTTCGAAAAAAAGGAGCGTTTTGAGGAAGGAAAATCAACCATTGAACAGATATGTAAAAAACATGAAATAGATTGGATTCCATTAAGTTATACTAAATTTCCACCAATATTATCCACCTTATGGGATGTGTTTAAAATGAATCGGAAAATAGATGTTTTGCATGCTAAAGATCCTTTCAATTTAGTGCATTGCCGTAGTCACATTTCAGCTATTGGAGGAAGTCGATTGAATGCAAAATTCGGCATTCCATTTATTTTTGATATGCGTGGTTTTTATGCCGATGAACGGGTGGATGGAAAAATATGGAACTTAAAAAATCCGATTTTTAAAATGGTGTACAATTATTTTAAAAGAAAAGAAAAACAATTTTTGAATACTTCTGTCTATAATATCTCACTTACGCAAGCTGGAGCTGACATAATAAGGAAATGGGAAGGATTTGAAACAATTCCAATAAGAGTAATTCCGTGTTGTGCCGATTTAGATTTTTTTCGAGCAGATAGAGTAAAAATAGAAAAACTTAATTTTTGGAAAAAAAAACTTGATTTTAAAGATTCAGATTTTATTATCTCATACTTAGGTTCTATCGGCACCTGGTATATGGCGGGGGAGATGATGGATTTTTTCAATCGCTTGCTAATTGTTTATCCAAATGCAAAATTTTTATTTATTACCCCCGAATCAAAAGAATTAATTTTAAAAATAGCTACAAAGCAAGGCGTTAATCCTGAATATATTAGAGTTATAAGAGCAAAGAGAGACGAAGTCCCAGAATTACTAATGCTAAGTAAAATTTCATTGTTTTTCATTAAACCTTTGTTTTCTAAAAAATCCTCCTCTCCGGTAAAAATGGGAGAAATACTTTCGATGGGTATTCCGGTAATTTCTAATCGTGGAGTTGGAGACGTTGATTCTATCATTGAAAAAAGTGAATGTGGAATATTGGTGGATGATTTTACGCCACAAGCATACGATAAGGCGATAGTTGAAATTGAAACAGCAATCCAAAATAACAAAAATACATTTATACATGCCGCAGATACATTTTACTCTCTCGAAAAAGGAGTGGACTTGTATGATGAGGTTTACAAAAATGTATAATCTGCCTGCAAATTAGAAATTTAATCGATAATTATTCCTCATTTTAGTAAATTTGATACAATTAATTTGTACTATGAACCATGGTTTTTTGTATATTTGCAAATAGAAATATCGTTGAAATGCAAACAAGTTTAATCAAAAGTTTATCGAAAAATTATTTTTGGGATATAGATATTTCCAGATTAGACGATTTTAAAAATCGAAGGATAATTATTGAAAGAGTTTTGTCAATCGGTGATTTTGATGATTTGAGAAGAATAATTCAATATTTTGGTGTCGAAGTAATAAAACAAGAAATAATCCTTGCAGGACAATTAGATAAGAAAACATTAAACTGGGTAAGTCAATATTTTAATATTCCAATAACTGATTTTAAATGTTATATAAAAATACAATCGAATCTGGCACACTGGAACTTTTAAAAAGTTTACAAGCTACAACATTATTAAAAGATTTTATGCTGGTTGGAGGAACATCATTGGCTCTTCAAATTGGGCATCGGAAATCGATAGATTTAGATCTATTCATACAAATTGATTTTGATACAAATGTTATTTTAGAATTTCTTGAACAAAAATTTAATTTCAAAGCCGATTACATGTCTTTAAATACATTAAAAGGTAGCATTGATAACATTAAGATTGATATTTTGAGCCATAAATATCCATATGTTAAATCACCAATTGAATTAGAAAATATTAAGTTGTTATCTGTGGAAGATATTTCCGCAATGAAATTAAATGCAATTGCTGGAAATGGAAGTCGTTCCAAGGATTTTATAGATTTGTATTTTATTTTAAAACAATTTAAAGTAAATGAAATTATTGAATTTTATAAGATTAAATACTCAAACAGGAATTTACTACATGTGTTAAAGAGTTTAATGTATTTTGAAGATGTTAGTATGGATGATTGGCCTGTTATGGTTTTGGAAAAGGATTTAACAATGAAGAAAGTTAAAGAAACAATAATAAAACAAGTACTTAATTATCAAATTTAGACCATTTAATATAATTCTTTGCAATTCAATTTGCAATCCGAGCAATCGGAGATTATTAATAGATTTCACATTTTTTATCATTTTACTTCTTCCTATTTTTAGTAATTTAGCCGAAAAAATAGATGTGCGGTATTTCTGGTTTTCTAAGTAAACTTGGTAATAAGGACGATTTGGTGAAAATGACGGATGTTCAGTTTCATCGTGGTCCTGACGCTGGAGGTTATTGGTTTGAAGGAAATGTCGGACTTGGTCACCGCCGATTAAGTATTATTGATTTATCCGAAGCCGCAAATCAACCAATGATTTCGCATAATCAGCGTTATGTGATGGTTTTTAATGGTGAGATATACAATTATCAAGAAATTAAAAAAGAATTGGAGCAAAACCCTCGTTTTACTCCTTATGCCGACACAATGTGGCACACAAATTCAGATTCGGAAGTTATTTTAGAAGCCTTTTCGGTTTGGGGTGGCAATTTTGTAACCCACATCAATGGGATGTTTGCAATTGCTATTTACGATAAACAGAATGGAACTTTAAATCTTTTTCGCGATAGAATTGGAATTAAACCGCTGTACTATTATAACGATGGGAAAACTTTTGCGTTTGCCTCAGAGCTTAAATCACTTACTTCTTTAGGATTTGTGAAAGATAAATTTTCTATTGATTTACAGGCACTTAGTCAGTTTTTATACCTTGGATTTATTCCAACACCTTTAAGTTTTTATAATGAAATTAAAAAATTTCCGGCTGGTAATAGGGCTGTGCTAGCCAAAGGTGTATTAAAAATTGAGCCATATTGGACGTTATACGATTCAATTGATTCGGATATTTATTCGGATTTTAACGAAGTGAAGAATCAATTAAAAATTTTATTGGAGAGCTCTGTTCGATATAGGTTAATAAGCGATGTCCCTTTTGGAACATTTTTAAGTGGCGGAATCGATTCAAGTTTGGTAACTGCTGTGGCACAGAGTATTGTAGGTTCATCCTTAAATACCTTTTCGATTGGATTTGAGGATAAAGCATTTGTAAATGAAGCTCCTTATGCCCGCAAAGTTGCCAATTTTTTGGGAACAAATCACCACGAATTTATCGTTACCGAAAAAGATGCATTGGATTTAATCCCAGGTTTGTTTCAGGTTTACGATGAGCCATTTGGCGATTCATCGGCAGTGCCCACAATGTTGGTGTCTAAATTAGCCAAAAAACATGTTACCATGACTTTGTCTGGCGATGGTGGCGACGAGCTTTTTATGGGATATGGTGCATACAAATGGGCAAATAGGATGGATGGCATAGCATTGAAAATGTTTAAAAAACCTATTTCAAGTTGCTTGTCACATGGGAACAACCGAATGAAACGAGTTGCGGATTTAATTAATGTAAGCAATCCAAAAAGGATAAAAAGTCATATTTTTTCGCAAGAACAATATCTTTTTACAGAAAAAGAACTGCCAAAGTATATTAATAAAGATAAATTTGATGAATTACGCTTAAATGAAGGGCGACAATCTAGGGAGAGGCTTCTAAATTCGATGGAGGAGCAATCTTTATTTGATTTAAAATATTATTTACCGGATGATCTTTTAGTAAAGGTAGATAGGGCTAGTATGCAATATGCACTAGAAACTCGTGTCCCAATTTTAGATTATCGAATTGTGGAATTTGCCATGAATGTAAATTCAAATTTGAAAATAAAAAACGGCGAAAGTAAGTATGTGTTAAAAAGATTATTGTACGATTATATTCCAAAGCCCTACTTTAATCGTCCTAAATGGGGCTTTGGAATTCCATTAGCAAAATGGATGGGAAATGATTTAAAGCCATATATCGAAGATTTATTGTTTTTGGAAAATGATTTTATAAATAAAGAAGAGGTTGAAAAATTATACTCTCGTTTTAAAAACGGAGAAACCTATTTGTATAATCGATTATGGCTAATTACTCGTGTAAATGAATCCATTTCAAAATGTTTGAAATAAAAACCTATTTTTTAGCTCAAATTAGTTGATTTTTAATATTTTTTTGCGTTCAAAAAATAAAATCTTAACTTTACAACTTCAAATGAAGTAAAAAGTTTGTTTTGCATTTGTGGATATGAGGAAGAAGAAAATTTTAGTTATTTGTCCTGCCCCTGAAAAAGTATATCCCAGCCAACGATTAAAATACGAACAATATTTTGATCATTGGCAATCGGAGGGCTATAGTATAACCATAGCTCCATTTATGAATCAAAAATTATGGGCTATTTTATACAAAAAAGGATATCTCTTCGCTAAGTTTTATTTAACTATTTGGGGATATGTTAGAAGGGTATATGATATTGCAAGAGCTCCTTTTTACGACTTGGTATATATTCATTTGTGGGTTACGCCATTTGGAGCTTCGATGTTTGAGTATCTTGTTAAATGGGCAAATCCGCATGTTGTTTATGATATTGATGATGCTGTTTTTAAAGGACATAGAAGCCAGATGAATTGGTTTATTGCCTGGATGAAAGGTAAAAAGAAAATATTTTCCTTGTTTAAAATGTCGAAACATGTGATTGTTTGTACAAAATATTTGGAAGAGGAAGCATTGAAATACAATAAAAATGTAACGGATATTTCTTCCACCTTTAATACGGATAGATTTTCGGCTTTAACAGAATATGAAAACACGAAAGTCGTTTCTTTGGGTTGGACTGGAAGCCACAGTACAATTGCTTTTTTGCACCTTTTAGACGAACCATTGAAGGAAGTTGCAAAGTTGCGTAAAATAAAATTATTGGTTATTTGCGATCGCAATTTTGAGTTGGAAGGCGTGGAAGTCGAAAATATTCGCTGGACAGAAGAAAATGAAGTAGCTGATTTGCATCGCTTTCAAATTGGTTTGTACCCAACCCCTAAAGAGGAGTGGGTTTTAGGTAAAAGCGGTCTCAAGGCTCTTACGTATCAGTCGTGTGGCATTCCTTGTGTGGCAACTGCATTTGGGTCAAATCTCGAAAATATTGAACCTGGTGTAAATGGTTTTTTAGCCGATTCGACCAATGAATGGATAGATTCTATTTTAAAATTAATAGATGATAATATTTTACGCAAGAAAATTGGAAAAAATGGTCGTGCTAATGTGCTCGATAATTTTTCGTTAGAAGCCAACAAAGGAAAATACTTGGATATATTAAATAAAGTTGTAAAAAAATAATATAAAATGAAGATTAACAAACGAGTTTTAATTGCCGGATGTGGCGGTATGTTAGGAGAAGCAGTGTATGATGTGTTTGCAAAAAATTACGAGCATGTTTTAGCCACAGATATTGACTTAAACCAGCCTTGGCTTTTTTATATGGATGTTCGAGAATTAAATCAATGCGAAAAAGTGTTTTGCGATTTTAAACCAGATATTGTTTTGCATTTGGCTGCATTAACCGATTTGGAATATTGTGAATTAAATCATGAAAACTCCTGGCTTACAAATGCCCTTGGAACCGAAAATATGGCTTTACTAGTCGAAAAACATAATTGTCAAATGGTTTACATTTCAACCGCTGGTATTTTTGGTGGGGAGCAAGATGTATATACCGATTTTGATAAACCAAATCCACTTAGTCATTATGCCAAAAGCAAATATTATGGTGAACGATTTGTTTTAGAGCGCGTGTCGAAAATATTTGTATTCAGAGCAGGATGGATGATGGGTGGCGGCGTGGCGAAAGATAAAAAGTTTATAAATAAAGTTTACAAACAAATTGTTGCAGGGAAAAAAGAGATTTTTGTCGTGGATGATAAATTGGGAACTCCTACCTATACTTGCGATTTTGCAAACTCAATTTTCAAAGTTCTTCAAACGGATTATTATGGTCTATATAATCAAGTTTGTAGCGGAAGTTGCAGTAGATATGATGTGGCAGTTGAGTTAGTTAAGCTAATCAATCTCGATAAGGAAATAAAAGTTACAAAAGTCGATTCCGATTATTTTAAAGAAGAGTATTTTGCTCCACGTCCTTATTCCGAAAAATTAGTAAACCTAAAATTGGATAAAAGAGGTATTAATTTTATGAGAGACTGGAAAGTCTGTTTAAACGATTATATGAAGGTTTTTGTGAAAGATTTTTCCGAACGCAGAAAATAAACAATTTTAATTTCATATGTGTTTTATATAAACTATAAATGGCACCTAAAAATAATGTATTTTTCCTGTTACTTTTAGTTTGTTTTGCATATTTTACACAAGCACAAGGATTTAAGGATAGATTTTCTGTTTGTGTTTTTGCCGAACGAGCTACACTGTTACCACATCACAAAATGATGTACCCATTAGCAGAGGAAAAATTTAATAATTTCAGTGCAAATATTTATATTCAACCAAAAGAATTGAGCTATTGGCGTGTGGCTTATCGCTTGCCCGAAACTGGAGTAACTTTTCTTTATTCCGAAATGAGCAGTAATAGTCAGCTGGGAAGTGCTTTTGCAATAATGCCTTTTATGAAGTTTGCTCTAAATTCATCTCAAAAGTATCAACATAAAATATACTTTGGTTGCGGAATTGGTTATTTAAACAAAACTTTTGATCGATTAGATAATTATAAAAATATTGCAATAGGAAGCCATTTTAATGCGGCATTACGCATTTTTTATTCCTTTGAAAAGCCAATTTGTAAATTTCTTAACTTAGAAACAGGATTTGGAATAACCCATTTTTCAAATGGTGCGATGGCACTTCCTAACCGAGGAGCCAACCAAATGTCGTTATCCTTAGGGCTTAAAATCAATAATTTATATAAGCCATTTGCTTTCTCACAAATAGATACAACTAAGTTTTCATCCTCATTCACGCAGGAATTCTATCTTTTTTCGGGAATTAAACAACTTTATTTGGGAGATGAAACCAAGTATTCGACATTTACTTTTGGCCTGGCTTTAACCTATAAATATAAAAGTTTGAAAGCAACTATTTTGGGATTAGATTTTTTTTACGACTCTTCAGAATATACTTTTTATAAAGATAACAACATCGAAAAATCAATGACATCATTTATAAAATCAGGTTTGTATATAGGTCATCAATGGTTTTTCAACAAAATGTCGTTTGCACTTCATTTTGGCACATATTTATATGCTAAAAATAGAGTAGGAGAAGCAGGTGATTTTTACAACAGACTAGTTTTGAGATATCAAATACTTCCCAAACTTGAGCTTAATTCGTCTATAAAAGCTCATTTTGCTAAAGCTGATTACATGGAATGGGGTTTGGTTTATAAACCGTTTAAAACAATTAAATTCAAAAAATAATGGAACGGTTTAATTTACATAAAACTATTTTTAAGATACTGACTTTGGTTGGTTTTTTTAGTTTTATCGCTTCCTCTTGTTCCGAAAAATCTCCATTTAATTCTTTAAAGGGAAAAGGGAAGTTAATTTCCGAGCAAATTACAGTAAATAAATTTAAAGCCATTCATATTTATGATGATTTGACTTTAATATTGACAAATGATAGTATTAATTGTCAAATAGTTATACTTGAAGGTGCTGAAAATTTATTGCCAAATATTAATGTAGAATCAAAGGATGGAATTTTGTCTATTAGAAATTCTAATCGTATGAAGTGGCTGAATAATTATAATAGCGGAGTTAAAATAATTGTTTCTTCGCATTTAATAAAAGAAATTGCAATGCACGATGCTGCTAATATACAAACCGCCCAGCCGATATTTGCCGACTCTTTGTATTTTAAAGCACTCGATGCTTCAGGCACTGCAAATATTTCGGTTTATTGCAATTTTTTTCATGTTTATTCGCCATTAGGAATGGTTGATGTAGCTTTGCGAGGTTCCGCTCAATCGTTTTATTGCTACAATGCGGATATGGGTTTTGTCAACGCTTCTGGACTACAATGCGAATACGCTCACATTCACGATTTTGGTGTAAATAAATTATATGCTCCTCAAACCCATCAACTTGGTGTAACTATTGAAAATATTGGAGACGTTTATTATTCAGGAAATCCAGTTATTTTATGGTATGAGAGCAAAAGTTCAGGCAAATTAATACATATTAATTGAATTGTTTTTGTCAAAGAATGAGTTTGAATAAGCAATCTTTAAGCTCGGATTGAAAATCCAAGCTTAAAGAGTATTAAAATATTGTCATTTTTTATTTATCTTTGTAATGTTTAAATTTTATCATGTCTGAAAATAAAACCATAATTAGTAATTTATCTTCATTTTTATTTTGGGATGTTGACATTAATAATGTGGATATGCTTATTAAAAAAAAAATGATTATACAGCGAGTTCTGCAGTATGGGCTTTTTGACGACTGGAAAATCATCCAAAAATTATACGGAATAGAAGATATAGCGAAAACTGCCACTACTATCCGTGATTTAGACGATAAAAGCATGTCTTTTATTTCAACAATTTCAAATACACCGAAAGAGCTTTTTTTATGTTACACTATAAAACAATCGATTCCAAAACACTGGAACTTCTGATAAAACTTCAAAAAGTTAATGATTTTAAAGAGTTGTATCTAGTTGGAGAAACTGCTTTAGCATTATTAATTGGTCATCGTAAATCGTTTGATATTGATCTCTTTGGACGTTTGGATGTGGATGCTTATCGACTTGCCGATATATTTAAAGATTTTAAGCAAGTTCAATTAGTCAATCAAACTTCAAATATTCACACTTATATTATTGATGGTATAAAAGTAGATATTGTAAATTATTCTTATGATTGGCTTGAAGAGCCATTTAATGTTGACAATATTACAATTGCTCATGTTCATGACATAATAGCTATGAAGCTTGCTGCAATTACTGGAAGGGGACTGCGAAAAGATTTTATTGATGTTTTTTATTTGATGCAAAAATTTAGTTTGCATCAAATGTTGGATTTTTATGAAAAAAAATATCCAGATGGATCCGTTTTTCTAGTGCTTAAAAGTCTTGCCTATTTTGAAGATGCTGATATTGAAGTTCATCCAATAATGGTGGAACAGATTAATTGGAATTTTGTCAAGAATTACATTGAAAACGTTGTGAAATTGTATCTAAAAAATAATATTAGTGATTAAGCCTTCTTTAAGTTTGAATTGCAAATCTGAGCAATCTGAGTGAAATTTTCAAAAATAACGCTGTTATCGGACTTTATAGACGGACACTAATTGTTATTTACATACATTTCGTGGCTGCCCCTCCAACCACCTAACAACATTTTCAAAAACAAAATCCGCTCTTTTATCAAACGATTGTTTTGTAGCAAAAGCTATATGTGGAGTATGAATAATATTTGGAACATTCAACAATGGGTAATCTGAATTTAATGGAGGTTCATATTCATAAATATCTACCGCAGCACCCGATAAATGTCCATTTATAAGTGCTTCGGATAGTGCCAAATTATCGACAATTTTTCCTCGAGCAGTGTTGATTAAATAACTACCTTTTTTCATATTGAAAATAACTTCCTTTGAAAACAAGCAATTTGTTTCATTTGTTAATGGAAGATGGAGCGAAATAATATCCGATTTTGAAATAACAACCTCAAATTTTGAATAAATTACTCCTTTATTAATTAAATTTTCCTTTTCGGTTCTGCTGTATGCCAGTACTTTACATCCAAAATTCAAAAGTAATTCTGCAACCCTGCTACCAATTGCACCAGTTCCAATTATTCCAACTGTTTTATCTTTTAATTCTTCGCCTAAAAAATTTCCTCTTGAACCTCCTTTTGAATTTGTTTGGTGCATTTCGGTGATTTTTCTTAGTGAATCGATAATTAACCCGATGGTCAATTCCGAAACAGCTGTAGTAGAATAACCAGCAGCATTAGACACAACAATCCCTCTCTCTTTGCAAGCCTTCATGCAAATGTGGTCAACTCCAGTAAATCCAACCGAAATCATTTTTAATCGAGGACATTTTTCAATTATTTCATTTGGTAAAGCAATATTTGATAAAATTGCGACCTCTGCATCTTTTAATCGTTCGGCAATTTCGCCACTAAACTCATTTCGGTCGCTATAAGACTTGAAATGAATGTTTTTATTAGCCAATAAATCTGAAAATGATTTCAGCTTAATTGGGCTTATCCCCATTGGTTCAATCAATACTACCTTCATTGTTTTTTTTATTTTGGATACTACTTAATATTTGCAAGAAATCTCAGCGTCTTTCTACAAGCACTAAGTAGTCCTTGCAAGAAAACCTAGTGTTTGATAAGAAAACGTCAAATTCAAGGCTTTCGATGCAACGAATTTAGGGAGTTTACTGGTGTAATCGACCTGAATTCGTTGCAAGTATAACAGCTTGTCCGACCTTTGGCGGAAAGAAGTTGGCGTTTTCTTGCAGACACTAAGTAACAAAAAAAAGCTATCCGAAGATAGCTTTTAAGTATTTTTTTTAAATTCTCAATCAGCAGGTGAATAAACTAATTCAATAAAAGTATTGTCACCAAAAGAAACCCAAATTGTTTTGATGTCTTTTACATCAAATTTTTTGTCAAAACATAATACTTGATCGTTGAATCCGCCGTCACCATCAATGGAGTATTTGCAAGCATATTCTCCAGATTCAGCTTTTGTTTTGTAATTGTATAACAATGAATTGTCTTTTAATAAAATATAAACTTTATAATCTTCCCATTTGTAATCTGCTTTAGCTTTGTTTAAAGTACGCATTGTTAACTGGGAAGCTTCTAAAGATTCACTCCATTTGTAAGTTCTTGGGTAAACGCCAAGGATAATTTCAGTGGTTTTGCTACTATTAGCAATAGTTTCGATGTAAACTGGATCTTTAGCAGTCATTTGAGCTGTTATTTTATATGCAGTTCCAAACATGAAGACAACGACAAATGTTAAGAATATTCGTTTCATAAGGTTTAAATTTTAAATATTACTAAAATGATTTTTATATTTATCAGCAAATTTAATATTTTGTTTAATACAAAACAAATTATTTATTAAAAATCTGATTTAAATTTTTTTTTAAAAATTTAAATAGTTCAATCATAGTTAAGTATGGATTTTAATAAAGAAATAATGTAGTAATAACCTGGTAAGATAAATAGAATTCAAATAATAGTATGAGAAAAATGTTATTAAAACGCTAAGTTTATTTTTTTCTATGTAATTAGGAGCAGTAAATATAGTTAAAACTCAAAACAAAAAAGTAAGAATATTAGAATAAAAAAAATAGTTTTTCGTAAGTTCAATTAGTAAATGCAACTTTTAGGAGTATTCTTGTATTCTTAATATCGCAACCCTTAGCTCTCTTTGCGGAGTGAAGCGGAGCGAAACGGAGCAAAGAGAGCTAAGGGTTATTTCCCTTGCTCTACTTTTA
>JBBQWB010000090.1:0-12082 GCA_038210985.1 Bacteroidales bacterium | reverse complement strand
TAAAAGTAGAGCAAGGGAAATAACCCTTAGCTCTCTTTGCTCCGTTTCGCTCCGCTTCACTCCGCAAAGAGAGCTAAGGGTTGCGATATTAAGAATACAAGAATACTCCTAAAAGTTGCATTTACTAATTGAACTTACGAATGATTAATTCCGAAACAAAACTATTTGCAATTGCTGGTAAACCCGTTTTACATAGCAAAAGTCCCGACATTTTCAACGGTTTGTTTGAGGCAAATAAACTGAATAATTATTATTTGAAAATTACGGCAAAAGATGCCGAAGGAATACTTTCATTGTCAAAACTGCTTGGTTTGTCGGGGATAAATATTACAGCTCCGTATAAAGAAACTTTTATGGGCTTGGGAGTTTTGGCAGATGACGCTTCCAAAAATATAGGAGCGTGTAATACCATTCGTTTTTCGGAGCAAAAAATGGAATCTTTTAATTTTGATTCGCTAGGTGTGGTAAAATCTATAAAAGAAAAAATTAATTCACTCAAAGGCATTAACGCACTCGTTATTGGAGCGGGTGGAGCAGCCAAAGCAGCAGTTTTTGGATTGATTCAGGAAGGTGCTCATGTCTCCGTCTCAAATCGAACGGTTCAAAATGCAGAAAATATTGCCAAAATTTTTCCAATCTGCATTGTTTTACCCGAAAATATTCCAAGCGTCATTAATGATTTTAATTTGATAGTTAATACAATCGAATATCCAAATTCAATTTTTGATATTTCAATCCTCCAAAAAGGACAAATGGTTTTGGATGCTAATTATAAAAATTCAATTTTTAAAGAATTTTGCAACCTGCATGATATTCCTTTTATTGATGGTTTTCCTTGGCTTATTCACCAAGCAACTTGTTCATTTGAAACGTTCACGGGTTTGAGTGTAACCAAAGAATATATATCAAATCATTTTATTCAAAATTCCGCTAAAAAATCGGATATAATTTCATTTATCGGGTTATCTGGTTCGGGAAAAAGTAGTTTAGGCGAAGCTTTGGCAAAATCTTTAAATTGGAATTTTTTGGATACCGATTCCGAAATTGAAAAAATATTCGGAATGTCAATAACGAACATTTTTAAACAGCATGGAGAAACAGAATTTAGAAATGCCGAAAGCAAACTTTTAGAGTCGTTAGTAGGAGCAAAGAACTTGGTAATTTCAACCGGAGGTGGTTTTATACTTAAGGAGTCAAATCGTAAATGCTTGAAAGAAAATTCATTAGTCATTAATTTAATGGCAGATTTTGAAACGTTATCAAACAGAATTACGAGCAACAATCGACCATTATTAAATTCGAATTCACTGGAGGAAGATTTAAAGAAGATGTTTATAAATCGAAAGCAATTTTATTTGGAAACTGCGGATTTGGTATTTTACAATCAAGATATTTTGATGGACGAAGTTACACAGATTTTGACAAGTGAAGTGTTTAATTAGAGGTTGGAAAGTGAAAAGCGGAGTTTATTAGTTGATTAGTATTTAGTATTTATGATTAGTGGATAAGTGGATATTGTATTTTAACTTCTACAAGTTCGAGAATAACGAAAAATAAGTGCGAAAAATCTTCGAGAGTGGGGTTTTTGTGATGTTATACTGACGCAATATAATTTTGAAAGAAATTATTGACGAAAAATTGATAGATAAATTTCAATAATGTCCTTTTAATGAGAATATTAATAAAATACTATTTTCAATATCAATGCTATATGTAAAACGATTTTTGTTGTCAATTCTGCGAGACCATTTTCCAGATAGCTTGTGTTTTAAGGGTTCAGGATTTCCAATACCCTTATAAGGATTGCTAACAATTGCATCTTTAAGTTCATTTATTCTCTTTTGAACTTTAACATTGTTTGTCTTTTTCCAATAATCAATGTGTTTTAATGCGGTTTCGGATATTACTATTTCCATAAATTTTCAAAATCGGTGGAGGAAACCTTAGTAACTTTGCCTTTTTTGATCTCTTTTTCAGCATCTAAAACCATATTTACAAAACCTTCATCGTAAGGTTTTTCTTCTTTATTTACTTCATATTTTATTTTCAAAGCATTCATAAAAGCAATTAAAGCCTCAATTTTTGAAGCATCATTATCGTATGCAGTGAAGTTAATTGTAGCCATATAATTCGATTTATGAATTGTTTTACAAAGATACAAAATTTTAATGCAAAATGTTCAATTAAACTTCAAAAGTGCTACTTTAGAATGTTGAAAATAAAAAATGAAAATAGAGGTGAAGTAGGAAGTAATAATCAGAAAATTAAATGTATATAAATTTTAAATGAATCATTTCGATTGCTCGGATTGCAAATCCGAGCTAGCAGAATAAGGAAAATCGTATACCTTTTATCGGAATGACGAGAAATCTTGACGAAAATAACGCTGTTATCGGACTTTAAAGACGGACACTATTTGAAGAATTTATCCACAGAGACGATAGCTCGCAAACAACAGCTTGTTTTTTATATTTAACAAAGTTACAGCCATCTTTAATTTATTGAATTTGAAACATTTAACTTATTCATTTTAGTTAATAGCAGTGGCTGGCTATAATGTTCGAGAACGAGGCATTTTTGCCAAAATTATCATGAGTTTGCTCTTGTAAATGATTGGGATTTTTGGCAAAAATAACGCTGTTATCGGACTTTATAGACGGACACTATTTACACTTGATTTTGCTGATTTCTATAGCTTCGACATGACCAAGCGAAGCCGCTTTTTTTAAATCCGCACACGAGCCTTTCGAATCCTTTAAAAAATCCCTACAGGCACCACGATAAAAATACGCATCGGCCGATTTAGGTTCAATTTTAATAGCAAAATTCAAATCTTCCACAGCTTGCTCATATTTTTTTAAATCAAAAAGCAACATGCCTCTTTCCAAATAGGGTTCAAACGAATTTGGATTTAACTCGGATGCTTTTTTAAAATCCGACAAAGCCTGTTGCGATTTGTTGAGTTTAACGTTGGCTTTTCCACGTTTATAATATGCCTCATAACTTAACTTGTCAAACAAAATGGCTTTGTTGTAGTCTTTAATGGCATTGTCGAACGAATTTGTTTGCATGTAACATTCGGCACGTTTTAACCAGATATTCGACATTTTGGTTTTATATTTCGTAATTAAAAGGCTGAAATCTTCAATAGCCACCAACCAATTTTTGCTTATATAATTGCAATCTGCTTTACGTTCCATCATTTCTTCGGTTTCAAAACCTAAGGTTTGGGCAGTAGAGTAGTCGCTGGCAGCTTTTGTATAATTGGATTCTCGTTGATATAAAAGTCCGCGTTGATAATAGGATTCAGCCATTTTGGGATTTAACTTTATGGATTCATTAAAGTCGTTTAAAGCGGGGGAGGATTTATTTGAGTTTGCATTACAAAATCCACGATTATAATAGGTTTTGGCGTCCGTTGAGTTAAGCTCGATTGCTTTTGTGTAGTCGGAAATTGCATTTGTCCAGTTTTTAAGCTCCATGTATGTATTTCCTCGATAATACCAAGCATCAAAAATGTCTTTTTTTAGTTCTATCGTTTTGTTAAAGTCGGGGAGGGCTTTAGTGTAATCTTTTTGATTAAAGAAAAATATGCCACGATAATGATACGATTTTGCATTTTGTTTGTTTTTTTCAATGGCAGTATTAAAATCGATTAAAGCGGAATCGTTTTTACCAATTAATTCGTAACATTTTCCACGTTCCATATTGGCTTGGTAAAACGAAATATTTATTTTTAGCACTCTGCTAAAAAGATTTATTGCGGCTTTATTGTCGCCAATTTTCATTTTTTCTACACCTTCGTCAAATAATTTGTTGGCTTGCTGAGAAAATAGGTTAAATGAACAAAAAATAAAGCCAATAATGAACAATGTCCGTCTCATAATTGTATTGTTTAAAACATTGCAAATATAGGATTTTTAGACACTTTAATTCAATAAAAATGGAATTTTCATCACTACAGCGAGATTTATCGGATTTTAGAATTTCATACGAGAAACATCTTATTGATTTTGAACATACAAGCAATAATCCCTTTGATTTTTTCGGCAGCTGGTTTCAAGCGGCATTGGATTTCTACCAGCAAAACAAAGAGGTAAATGCCATGACATTATCTACTTCGTCATTGCGTGGAAATGTTTCTTCGCGTATGGTTTTATTGAAATCGTTTTCTGAAGAAGGGTTTGTTTTTTATACAAATTATGAAAGTAAAAAAGGTCTAAATTTAAGTGAAAATCCAAATTGTTCCTTGTTGTTTTATTGGGAGGAATTGCAACAACAGATTCGAATTGAAGGTGTTGCCGAAAAAGTTTCATCGGAATTATCGGATGCTTACTTTAATTCACGACCTAAGGATAGTCGTTTAAGTGCCATTGTTTCGCCTCAAAGTAAATCCATTCTCAATAAAGATTTTTTAAATATTGAATTGGAGAAAAATCAAAGCGATGAATTGATTAGACCAGATTACTGGGGTGGATATTTTGTAAAACCAAGTGTGTTTGAGTTTTGGCAAGGTCGCCCAAATCGCTTACACGATAGATTGCAATACAGTTTAGTCCATTCTGAATGGAGAAAAGATATTTTGGCTCCATAGTTTGGAGTTTGTGTGCAATAAATTCTTTTTGAACTACATGCTTTGTTGCGTCGAATTTCGGTGAAATATATATCGTTTACCCCAGCGATTTGTCATTCCGAGTCCGACTACTGACGGAGAGGAATCTATTATCGTTTTAGATGCTTACGCTAAACTAAGTTTCTCCGACCACTAACAGATGTATGACAAATTAGAACTTTTTCTTTAAAACCAAAGAGCAATTTATTCCACGGTTATCGTTCCGCTGCCATTATAGGAGTAATAGTTTCCATCGTACATTGCATCAGCACTTAATACGCCAATTTTAAACGTACCCGATGAGACAACACGCACTACATAATAGAAGTTCTTGATTTTATTATTTACCGTTGTAAAGTATGTAATCCTGTCGTCGCGAATATCTATATAATCTGGAGTGGAGCGGTCTTTAATCCATGAATATTCACGTTCGTTGTTGATTCTTGGATTTTCAATTTCAAAACAAGCCGGAAGCATATCGCAAATGGCAACGTTTTCCACACGACTTTGGTCAAGTGAAACAACACTCACTCTAACAACAATCAAGTCGTTGGATTTAAACGTAGTACTTGTCAATTGTTTTCCAAAACGATCGAAAAAGAAACGACGAACCGCCAAATAGTTATCGGTTTCATCGATATTTCCATCTTTACTAAATCCGTCAGCTTCATAAAAATAATAGAGTTTACCGTTTCCAGTTTTTGAAATTTTTAAACTACTATTATTCATTGCTTTGGTAATCACTAAGTTTTCGTTGTTAAATTGTCCAACATTTTGGTCATTTTTCGAAATGCTCGCTTTTACATCGGTATTAATATTGCTTTTTGCAATGTTTCCTAAAGCTAGCAAAGCAAAAGCTCTATCCTGAGTAGATAACCATTTAGTATGTTTTAAATCGTTCGACAATTTACTTGTCATATTAATAATTTGAGGATTACTTGGGTCGGTTCGATAAAGAGTATATAAAACGATTGCCGAATTACGGATAGGAGAGTCGAAGCTTCCCCACGATTCGCGGCGAATATTTGGGGAGGTATATTTGTTTGGCAAAAGCTCGCGGAAAGTATTTTTATTGCCAGATAAAGCAAATGCAGTAGCCAGCATATATTTTCCTTCTTCAGTCATAAATTGGTACTGTGTTTTATAATAGTTTAGTAGTGATATGTTTTTTGACCCCGCCAAAGCACATACAAAGAGCGAATATCCAACTTCTTGATTTACATACGACATTTGATAACTCTTGCCGTTTTGGTCGGTGTAATAATAGTTTTGAAGCTTTTTGTTTTTAGCTTCGCTTTCTAAATAATTTACAGCGTTTTTAATAACTTGAACATTTACTTCAAAACCTGCATTTTTGGCTTCAATTAAAAAGTGAGTAGCGTAGGCTGTTGCCCACCAGTTAGTTTGTCCGCCATTAGGCCAGTAAAGCATTCCGCCACTATACTGTTGTAGATTTTGAACTTTGTAAATGGCTTCCTGAACTAAGTAATCGGGATTCCAATTGATGTTTTTATTATCCTGACCAATTGATTTAGCAATGTCACGATAATAAATTAATGGAAATGCGGTGGATACAGTTTGTTCTAAACATCCATAGGGATAATTAATTAATTCGCTTATATCCTTAGTGAATTCGGTAATTGGCGATTTGCTAAATAGTAATTTATTTGTAACACTTCCGGCAATAAAGTTGCCTTCTAATTTAATTGTTTCTTCGCTATTATTTATTACTCCGGATTTAAAATATTTAATAAAACCTGCCGAAGGACGAACTGGAACGTAAATTTCTTCCATAAACGTTTTTCCTCCTTGAATTGCAGAAGTAGTAAATAAGGCTTCGCCCATACTTTTTGATGCTTTGGCTTTAAATGCAACACGTTTTTCGGAATTTGCAGGAATACTAAGCGTAAATTGCGATTCGCCAATAATTGTTGCTGGACCTTTTGCGTCAATTTTAACCGTTACCGATGCCGTTTCTTTTGTAGTATTGCTTAATGTGACCGGAACATTTATCATATCATCGGGCGATAAAAAGCGAGGTAATGCAGTACTAATAACGATTGGATCGGCAACTTTCATATTGGTTTCTGCCGAGCCAAAATGACGTCCTTTCCATGCAACAGCCATTACACGCAAACTTCCCGAAAACTGTGGAATATTAAAGGTGTAACTCGCATTTCCTCCAGTAACTGGCAAAATCCCACTCCATAAAGCTATTAATTTCACTCGTTTGTTGGTAAATGGATTTACGCGTTTTCCCATTTCTAAAGCTAAGTCACCACCAGTAGTGGATAAATAACGTTTTAATTCTGGAAAAATCCGAGCATATAAATCATAACTTTCTATTTCGAGGGCACGTTTTTGGTAAAAATATGCATATGGATCGGGCGTTTTGTAATTGTTCATCTGCAAAATACCTTCATCTACTACTGCAATTGTTACTTGCGAGCCAGCTTCTGCGGTTACTTCAACCGTTTGTTTTGAACGGGATAAAACTTGTGTTGGTGCTTTTATGGCAACTTTCATTTTGTACGAAGGATTTTCGACACCTAATGCAGTGTAGCCATGAGCAACGGTTAATGGAATGTTGTTATTGCTTAAAGGACGAATTGCAGTTGCCGAAACATAAATATTTGGAATGTTTTGTTCGCTTAATGGCAAAGTTAATTTTGCTACTTTATCCACAATTGGTAAAACTTTGTATTCGGTGATGTTATCCCGCTCGATGGTTACAATTAACTTACCCGAAAATGGACATTTGAATAAAATTTCTGCTTTTTCGCCAACCAAATAATTGTCTTTGTCTGTTTCAATAATTATTTCGCCATCTTTATCTACTTCAAACGACGAAAAATCGGTCTCGCCAGAGCCATAAGCCCAAAATTTCTTGCTCACATAACCCTCATCTTTTTTAGCATAAATGCGAAGTTCATATTCTCCCGATTCGGAAGGAGTGAAGTCGACAGATGCTCGACCTTCGGCAAAATTCACCGTTTTGTTATATACTTCAATCTCGCGTTTGTTCGAGTTGTAGTTATAATTTGTACCGCTTCGCTGAATAACACTTTGGTATTCCTTGCGAATAATTATCACATTAGCCGAAGACTTAACTAATTGTTCGTCTTTATTTAAAGATATCATATTTACCTTCATTGGACGACGAATGTTTACGTAACTATCAAAATATTGCAAACCAAAAAACACACTTTGTGTAGGAACTCTGAATGTCGAAATTCGATTAACTGGACGATTATTTTCGTCGAAAACACTGGTGTATATGGTCCCGTTTAACATTCCTATTCCATGATGATTAGGGATGCTGAAAGTTTCGATGGCTTTTCCTGATTTGTCGGTTTTAGCTGATTTAACATCGTTTTCGAGACTTAAATTATCGGAAATAGAGATATTGAAATCATAATCTGAAAACTTTTTGGGGTTAAATACCGTACGTTTTAACGACAATTCGTTTTCAACTTTACGATCGGTAGCAGGTGTTCCAAAGAAATTTTCGGCAGAAATTTGCACAGCAAAAGATTCACCCGGAATAAATTCCTTTTTCGGAAGAGTTACTTTTACCATTAATCGGTCGGGCATAAATTCCTCGCACAAAAAACGATATGTATTATACAAAACATCGTTTCCAGAGTATAATTCAACCGTATAAGTGCCAGTTATTGCTGCATCTGGAAGTTTAAATGCGATTTCGCAGGCACCTTCAGCGTTTGTGGTTTTTCGCATGGACGTAAGCTGACGACCATTTGGATTGACAATACGGAACTTTAGAGGAATCTCTTTTGGAGTCTCCCAATTAAGGGTTCGTGTAATCGAATTAACATAAACAGAATCGCCAGGGCGATACAATTTACGGTCGCCATAAATAAATACATCAAAATCCGAAGCGTTAGTATATTTACCACCAACTTCGTAACGGGAAGTTTCAATGCTGCTGTTGTCAAAAAATAGATAGTTGAAATCTTCGCCCTGACGAGCTGTAATCATTCCAATTTTAAATCCTTTAAACAAATCTTTTGTGTTGCTAATTTGCACAAATCCGTCTTGTCCGGTTGTTGCAGTATGCACTTTTTGATTATTTGTACTAATAAAATCGATATTTACTCCTGCAATAGGATTTGCATCTACAATTGAAAATGCCGATACCAATACGCTGTTTTTACCAATCTTAGCAATTAACCCAATGTCTGAAATGGAAACGATAATGGCATCTTTTAACCAACGTTGTTTGGTGTCTTGAACGGTGATGATATAAATTCCTTTGCCGGGGTCATTGTTGTTAATTTCCTTAAGGTCAAGATTTAACAATCTGCTATTGTGGTATTTTGGAAGCTTATCAATGTCAAGTTGTTTTTCGTAAACCTGACGTCCGTAGTAATCATCACCCTGCCATTCGTAAAAATCCATCCAGGTTTCTTCAAAATCCGAATCATCATAAAAATAAGAATATTTTTTTCCACCACGTAAATAATGTAAAATATTATTGTCGTAAATTTTGAAAACATTTAATTTAACTTTATCCATTCCGCCAAAATTGATTGCAACATTCCGTTCACCTTTTGAAGATAAATAGGTGTCGTTAGGATTGCTAAAAGCAATAAAAGGTTTTGATTTTGAAAACTGTACCGACTGACTATAATCATTTTCCAGAGATTTTCCAAAAATGCCTTGAACGTTTTTTGAAACGGTAACTTTATATGTTTTACCCTCTTCAAAATCACCACTTATTCGAATTACATTGTTTTGACTTTCTAAAGTGAAACTAACATCAGGCGAAAAAGTAATATTTGCTTTTAAACCTTCGGCAAGCAAAGGTTGTGTGGTAAATATGTTTACAAATCCACTGCCATCAACCATTTCGGAAGTAATAGCTGTAACCATTAATTTTGATCGAGCTGGAATAATTGTGTTTACCTCTTGATTTTTTTGAGTGGCAACATTTCCGCCTACATATTTCATCTCTTTATCCAACACAATTTTAACCGGAATTTCTAAATCGCCTAATCCCGAAGGTGGATTTATTTCCAGACTCATTTGTTCGTTTTCGTCAGTTGAAATAATGCGATATGGAACTTGATATTCCCCAACACTAATGGTGAGTTTTTTATCTAAATCACTTGCTTTAACAGGATAATTAAACATTAAATCAATCGCAATTACAATATCATTATTGCCAATTGAGGATAGTCCCCAGTAAGCTTTTGCCGACGACATTTCTAAAAATGGAGTATGAAACTCAATGGCTTCACTCGAAACTGAAAGCTTTTCGGCACTAACCGAGCCTATTGCATTTGTGGGTATAGCTTTGTATTGCGTTTCAGGATTAAATCCATTGTCGGGCGAAAAAACCAATTCCGATGCCGAAACCCATTGAAATTTACCTTTTACCGAAGGCTCAAACTGAATATAACTCGTTGTATCCCATTTATTGAGCATGCTTTCGGTAGCAATGTCTTTGTTGAATTTAAAACTTAAGTTTTGTTGCAACGAAATTTCGCTTTCAAAATTAGTTTTTACAACCGAAATTTTATTGGTTTTACATCCAGCTAATAAGCTGAATACCAATATTAGAATTACCCGACTTAAATGTTTCATAAATTTTGGTATAAATTTTATTATAAAAATGTAAATTTACTAAAAAAAGGATTCCAAATATGTAAAAAATAAAAATATTTTTAAAGAAGAAATGAACTTGTTTTTTTCTTATTATTGCATTAAGAATTAGATAAAAATAATTTAATATTTTAATTTAAGTATGAAAAAATTTTTATTATTTATACTTGCGGTAGGTTTGTCCATTGTTTCTTATGCCCAATATTGGAACGTCGTTCTAAATTTTGATAATGGCAAATATGGAGTAATCGATTCGCTTGGAAGGCCTGTTTTGCCATCTATTTATTTGGTAATTGAGGTAATAGATCCCTCTTTTGCAGTTGTTACGGATAGCCTTTACAAAAAAGGGGTAGTTAATAATCTTGGAAAAATTGTAGTTCCTTTTAAATACGACAATATTGAGCCGTTTTATGAACCTAAATCTAATACGAATACAGAGGATGAAAAAGATCTTTTTAAAATTCATAATTTCAATAAAGTTGGAGTTTATAAAATTGATAAAGGTGAAATAATTCCTTGCAAGTTCGATGATGTTAATTCTTTTTCCTGTCAAAATTCAATTTCAGATATTTTTTCAGTGCTTACTTATAAAAGCTTATATCATCCCAAACATCGGTTTGTGGAGGTTAAGTTAAAAGACAAATGGGGTGTCGTTGATTCTCTTTTTAATTATGTTCTTCCTTGTGAATATCAGCAATTTGGAGTGTCGTATAAGGATGTTGTTTTAGCTAAAAAAAATAATAAATGGGGAGCGTTATCCTTAACAAGCAAAAAAGATATAATAGATTTTAACTTCGACACCATTTATAAACCGATATTATTTGACCAACTAACTCAAAATTATGTTTTTACAGTACAAGTTAATGACTCTGTTTTCGTTGTAAACTCTAGCGGACAAAAGTTTTTTATACCTCAAAACATTGCTTCTTATTTTAGTTTAATTAATCCTGAATTTGGATATGTAAATAGCTCAAACGAGGAAAAAATTGATTTGTATTTTTTTAACCAAAATAAAATTTTGCCAACAAATTATCTTCCTTATGAAGGATTTGCTTTATGGGATAATTCAACAATTTTTTCAATGCCAAAATATAAATCTATAGTTATTGATGCTACTGGAAAAGAGGTGTATAAGTTGAAAAACAATATGGGTAAATATTACTCTGGCAATTTTGTATTGGGAAATAGATATTTTTTTGATGGTTCAAAACTTTATGAAAAAACCTTAAATGGAGTAGTTGAGAAATATACTATATCTAATGTAAAACTAAAGGAATTAGATGATTTATTATTTAATAATTCTGGATTAATTGTAGTCCAACAAAATAAAAAATTCGGATTGATACTTAAAGAGAATGATACCATAAAAGAAATATTGCCTTGCGAGTATGATAAAATTAATTACTCCGAAGATTATTCCGATAATTCATCGGGTTCAATCATTATCCAAAAAAACAAATTATGTGGATTAGTAATACTTGATAATGATAAATTAAAATGGGCTATTCCTATTGAATATGAGAATATTGAACAATGTGATCATCCATTGTATTTTGTAAAGAAAAATGGTAAATTTGGAATATATCTTTTAAGTTTTGGTTTAAAAGTAAAATGCGAATATAAATCTAAAAATGATGCTTCAAAACTACTGTTAAGAGGATATTAGGAAAACCAATTGTGTTTTATACTCATCCTCTTTGGAGTTTTATATCACTGTTGTCCGACATGAATTTTGACATCTGTTGTATGATGTTGTATAACAAGCTAATAGGTAAAATGAAGGAAGGTAGGGTTTGTTTTTGTGTATTTTAAAAATATGGATTTTCCGCAATTTATTGCCCCTGC
>JBBQWB010000089.1:0-12173 GCA_038210985.1 Bacteroidales bacterium | reverse complement strand
GGAAAGAATTTGCAGAACACGAGACAATTTCAGGGGATCTAAACATCGATTTTTACTTTGCAAGACCATACCACTCATGGGAACGTGGTGCTAACGAAAACACAAATGGTCTTATTCGCCAATATTTTCCAAAAGGAAGTTCATTTGAAAACATTACAAATCAACAAGTTAAATACGTACAACACAAGTTAAACAACAGACCAAGAAAAAAATTAAATTATTTGACACCAAATGAATATTTATCAATAAATTTGCAAAAGCAACAAGTTGCATTTAACACTTGAAAACAGCATAACAAACATTAATATTAGCATTGTTTTAACAATTGGAGGGAAGCCTAAATCAATAAACAAATTTTAAAACTAGAAGATCTTTCGTTTTAAAAACTATTTTATCTTGGTTTCGCAATGTATCAAATTGCAAATAAGAGAAATTGGGAATTACTAAAATCAAGCTACTTTGCTTATCGGTAAATGAACTTAAAATTTTTCCTGTTTTTAAAATTGAGTCCATTTCCATCCTCTTTAAATTGTAGCTTGGAGTATTGTAACCGTGCGATACTAAAGCTCGCATGGAAGTAAAAACCATTGCCTTTGAGGAAAAATCATCGTCTTTAGTAAGCAGTAAATTCTGTTTTGTAAAATGTGTATCTAGATAATTTAAAACTTCTTTTTCAGAGTTTTTTATATATGAATTGCTATCGCTACGTGCCTTTAAAAACCAAGAAATATTGTCAGACAACAATATGACTACTATTAAAACCAAGCTCAATCTAAACATTAATAAATTAACGCTATCTTTATATTTTCGTAAAATAAAAAATAAAGATGGAAGACCCATTAACCACAATGGAGCAAGAACATAACCTTTGTCAAAATGTAAGGGTTGATACGATTCGATAAACCAATTATGATTTACAAATAAAAAACAAACAATAAACCATATTCCCAATACTCGGTTTTTATTATCTAAGAAAAAGACAATAAATCCTCCTTTTTGGTAAATACTGATGATGGTAAGCAAAGCTCCAAAAATGTAAGCAAATATTAAAGTAATTCCACTATGACTCCAATTAATTTTCCATTGATTCATTAATAATTGATGAGAAGGAAAGGATGGCAGATAAAGTAGATAATAAAAAATGTGAATTGAAAACATTACAGAAATAAGAAGCAGTGGCAAAAAATGTTTTTTGTCTTTTTGTTTTAAATATCTAAATCTTATAAACTCGAATAAATAGATTAATCCAAATACCGATAAAAACTCGATGCCATAAAATGGATGCGACCAAGAAAGGACCAGCAAAACAACACACACCCAGAGGTGTTTTTGTTTAAAAAACATAACAAACGCAATTAGTACCAAAAAATGGTAGTAGGACTCTAATGGATAAATTAAATTTCGACCTAAATTTAGCATCCACCATCCATATCCTGGGTCATATCTAAAAAATTCGATGTTCGGTTGATTAAATCCATTAAAAAACATCCAAACCGAACCACTTATAAAAAGAGCTCCTCCTCCATAAATAAAAACAAATAATCCTAGTTTTTCAAACATTGATTTTAAATCGAAGAATTGTCGGTATAAAGTTACAGCTGAAATCATAAAAATCCACCCAAAAATAAATCCAAAAAGTAAAAACAAATTAGAGGGATTTATGCTTGTATATTTTAAAATAATTCCTAACAATAAAATTTGAGGTTGAAAATATATTTTGGGCGCATTTTTATCCCCATCAAAAGGATTTGAATAAAACAATCCATTGCTTTCTCCATCTGCATACTGACGAGCTTCTGCCATGTAAGAATACATATCGCTTTGAATAAAACCCGAAGGAGTAGAATCGGCTGTTGAGTTAATAAAATAGTTCACGTAAACTATAATTGCAGGCAATAAAAGCAAAAAAGAAATTAGGATTGATTTTCGAGAAAACATGCCTTAAAATTTATGCGAATATACATAGTTTTTTTATTATACTTTAGTTTCAAAATCATGCCGTTATATTTTAGTTAATTGGAATCTCTTTTTTTTGCCATTAAAATAAAATAACTAACTTCGCAAAGTTTTATATGATTTGTGAAAAGAATAACAAGTTAAAACAATATAAAGTATCTTAATTATGACACAAAAGCGTAAATTTATAACATGCGACGGTAATTATGCTGCAGCACATGTTGCGTACATGTTTAGTGAAGTGGCAGCCATTTATCCAATCACGCCATCTTCAAATATGGCGGAATACGTTGACGAATGGGCTTCGTTTGGCAGAAAAAACATTTTTGGCGACACCGTGAAGGTTGTCGAAATGCAATCCGAAGCAGGTGCTGCAGGTGCAGTGCATGGCTCGTTGCAAGCAGGAGCATTAACCTCAACCTATACTGCATCACAGGGTTTATTATTGATGATTCCTAATATGTATAAAATATCTGGAGAATTACTTCCTGGTGTTTTTCATGTTTCGGCTCGTTCATTAGCCGCACAGGCATTATCCATTTTTGGTGATCATAGCGATGTTATGAGCACTCGTCAAACAGGTTTTGCAATGTTAGCTACAGGTTCGGTTCAAGAAATAATGGATATTGCTCCAATAGCTCACTTAGCCGCTATAAAAAGTCGTATTCCTTTCTTGCATTTTTTCGATGGGTTCAGAACTTCTCATGAAATTCAAAAAGTTGAAGTAGCAAATCAAGAAGCATTAAAAGAATTATTGGACAAAGACGCTTTAAAACGCTTCCGCGATAAAGCCTTAAATCCAGAAAATCCAGTTACTCGTGGAACTGCTCAAAATCCCGACATATATTTCCAAACTCGTGAAGTTGCAAATAAATTCTATGATGTGGTTCCTGATATGGTTGAAGATTACATGCAACAAATCAACAAAATTATTGGACGCGAATACCACCCATTTACCTATTATGGTGCTCCCGATGCCACTAATGTGATTGTTGCCATGGGTTCAATTACGGAAACAATTCGCGAAACCATCGACTATTTAATGGCTAAAGGCGAAAAAATCGGTTTAGTTACCGTTCATTTGTATCGTCCTTTTTCAGCAAAATATTTCTTTAACGTTCTTCCAAAAAGCGTTAAACGCATTTGTGTTCTTGACCGTACAAAAGAAATTGGTGCTAACGGCGATCCTTTGTATTTAGATGTCGTTGAGCTATATAATAATATGAGTGAAAAACCATTTATTATTGGTGGTCGTTATGGATTAAGTTCAAAAGATACTACGCCTGCTCATATGGCTGCGGTTTTTGAAAATTTGAAATTAAACGAACCTAAAAATCAATTTACCGTTGGTATTTTGGATGATGTTACGTATAAATCATTACCGATATTAGCCGATATTTCTGTTGTTCCTGAAGGAACTTACGAAGCTAAATTTTATGGTTTGGGATCAGATGGAACCGTAGGTGCAAACAAAAACTCTATTAAAATTATTGGCAGTGCAACCGATAAATACTGTCAGGCATATTTTGCATACGACTCAAAAAAATCAGGAGGTTTTACAACTTCTCATTTGCGTTTTGGCGATAAACCAATTCGTGCACCATATTTGGTTAACTCACCCGATTTTGTTGCTTGTCATGTTCCTTCATATTTGGACAAATACGACATGCTTAAAGGTTTGAAAAAAGGAGGAATCTTTTTATTAAACAGTATTTGGAGTGTAGAAGATACTATTAAACAACTTCCAAACAGTACTAAAAAATATTTAGTAGCCAATAATATTTCATTTTATATAATTAATGCAACTGCAATAGCCGAAGACCTTGGTTTAGGAAACAGAACCAACACCATTATGCAAAGTGCATTTTTTAAAGTATCAACTGTAATACCTTACGATATTGCAGTTGCTGAAATGAAAAAAGCTATTGTGAAGAGCTACGGTAAAAAAGGCGAAAAAGTGGTATCCATGAATAATGCTGCCGTTGATTGTGGTGGTGATGTTACTAAAGTTAACGTTGACCCGAGTTGGAGTAATCTTTCAATAGAAGAAAAACCAATTCATAGCAACATCCCCGCATTTATTAGAGATGTGGCTGAACCCATGAATGCACAAGAAGGTGATAATCTTCCAGTTAGTGCTTTTTTAGGTCGCGAAGATGGCACTTTCCCTGCTGGAACTACTCAATATGAAAAACGTGGTATTGCTGTTAACGTTCCCGAATGGATTTCCGATAATTGTATTCAGTGTAACCAATGTGCTTACGTTTGTCCTCATGCTGCAATTCGTCCTTTCCTTTTAGATGAAAAAGAATTGGCTGCTGCTCCTGCTAATACAAAAACTATTAAAGCAAACGGAAAAGCATTTGAAGGATTACAATTCCGTATTCAGGTAAGTACGCTTGACTGTACTGGTTGTAGTAACTGTGCCGATATTTGTCCTGCAAAGACAAAAGCTTTAGTTATGAAACCTCTTGGCACTCAAGAAGATCAAATTGAACGCTGGAATTACATGCATTACAAAGTTGGATACAAAGATCATTTGATTGATAAAACTCAAACTTTTAAAAACAGTCAATTTGCACAACCCTTATTTGAGTTTTCGGGTGCTTGTGCTGGCTGTGGCGAAACTCCATACATTAAAACCATTACTCAGTTATTTGGAGAGCGTATGACCATTGCAAATGCAACGGGATGTTCTTCCATATTTGGTGGTTCTGCTCCAGCAACTCCATACACAGTTAATCAAAAATCCGGATTTGGTCCAGCTTGGGCAAACTCATTATTTGAAGATAATGCCGAATATGGTTTAGGAATGGCAGTTGCTTCCGAAAAAATTCGTAGTAGAATTGCAATGAATCTAAAAGCTGAAATGGAAGGCAGTGCAATTAACAATGACACAAAAGAAGCAATCAAAAACTGGATCGAAAACATGCATTTAGGTCAAGCTTCTGTTGAACCTTCAAAGGTATTAACTGCTTGTTTAGAAAAAGAAAATTCTGAAATTGCTAAAGAAATGTTGGAATTAAAACACTTCTTTGTTAAAAAATCGCATTGGATTTTTGGTGGTGACGGTTGGGCTTATGATATTGGTTACGGCGGTTTAGACCACGTATTAGCATCTGGCGAAGATGTAAATATTTTAGTACTCGATACCGAAGTTTATTCCAACACGGGTGGACAAGCATCAAAATCTACTCCAGCGGCTGCTGTTGCTAAATTTGCAACTTCAGGAAAACCAATTCGTAAAAAAGATTTAGGCGTTATGGCTATGTCTTATGGCTATGTATATGTAGCTCAAGTAGCAATGAATGCCAGTCAATCTCACTATTTTAAAGTATTAAAAGAAGCCGAAGCATTCCCTGGCCCATCTTTAATTATTGCTTATGCTCCTTGTATTAATCACGGATTAATGTTGGGTATGGGTAAAACTCAAGAAGAAGAAAAACTTGCTGTTGAATGTGGTTACTGGGCACTTTGGAGATACAACCCACAATGGGAAGTTGAAGGAAAAAATCCTTTTGTAATTGATTCAAAAGAACCAGATTGGGATAAATTCCAAAAATACATTCGTTCCGAAGTTCGTTTCTCTTCGCTTGCAAAATCATTCCCTGATAGAGCCGAGCAATTATATAAACTTACCGAAGATAATGCAATTTGGAGATACAAACAATACATCCGTTTTGCTAAAAACGATGAATAAAAATTGTTTTTTTAATAAAAAAGCCGAGCAGATGCTCGGCTTTTTTAGTTTTTATACATGTTTAAAAAACATTATTATCCAATATTCTTGAATTTTCCAAAAATACTTTTTTCAAAAAACCGCTTCATTTATTCATATTTTGTTAATTTAGCAAAAATATCTTAAGAGTGGGACACCAATTATTTCGGCGAAAATCTATTAATGACCTAATGAAAAGCCTTACCGAAGAAAAATCGGGAGGCATGAAACGAAGCCTTACACTTAGAGATTTAACAGCAATGGGAATTGCTGCCATTATTGGAGCAGGAATATTTAGCACCATTGGCAGTGCGGCTGTTAGTGGCGGTCCAGCAGTATCCCTTTTATTTGTTTTTACTGCTGTAGCTTGTGGTTTTTCGGCAATGTGTTATGCCGAATTTGCTTCTCGTGTACCCGTAAGTGGAAGTGCATACACATATGCATATGCGAGTTTTGGCGAACTAGTGGCATGGATAATCGGCTGGGATTTAATTATGGAATATGCCGTTGGAAACATTGCGGTTGCCATTTCATGGTCGGGCTATTTTGTGGGATTGCTTAACGGTTTTGGATTGCATTTTCCCGAATGGCTAAGCGTCGATTTTGTGTCGGCTCACAATGGCTACAACGAAGTTGTTGGCTTACTAAAATCGGGGACACCATTTACTGAAATAAATTCGCATTTGCAAAACGCATATAATGCTTGGTCAAATGCTCCTGATTTTTTAGGGACCAAATTAGTTTTAGATGTACCAGCATTTACCATTGTGGTGCTAATTACAGCATTGGTTTACATTGGTATAAATGAAACAAAACGGGCAAACAACATTATGGTTTTGGTAAAACTAATGATTTTAATGGCATTTATTGGAGTTGGAGCTTTTTATATTAATCATGATAATTGGAGTCCGTTTGCTCCAAATGGTGCCAGTGGTGTAATGAAAGGAGTTGCAGGTGTGTTCTTTGCATACATTGGTTTCGATGCAATTTCAACTACTGCCGAAGAATGCAAAAATCCTCAACGTGATTTGCCTCGATCGATGATATTATCGCTATTTATTACCACCATTTTATATGTATTAATAAGTTTAGTTCTTACGGGAATGGTAAATTACACCGAATTAGGCGTATCCGACCCCTTAGCGTTTGTTTTTGAACGAGTTGGATTAATCAAATTTTCGGGCATTATAGCACTAAGTGCAATCATTGCCATGACAGGTGTTTTATTGGTTTTTCAAATCGGACAACCACGAATATGGATGAGCATGAGCCGCGATGGATTGCTCCCTCCAGTTTTTTCAAAACTTCATAAAAAATATCGAACTCCTGCTTTTGCAACAATCCTAACCGGAATTATAGTTGCCGTTCCTACCCTTTTTATGAATTTAGAAGAAGTTACAGACTTAACCAGCATTGGGACACTTTTTGCGTTTACTCTTGTTTCGGGTGGAATTTTATTGCTTGGTAAAGACAAAACAAATTTAGAGCGAAAAGGATATCGAGTTCCTTACATTAATAGTCGATATTTTATTTTACCCGTTTGGTTTATTTTGTTTGCTGTTGCTGTAATGGTTAATAAAGAGACAATCCTTTCGCTTTTTAAGTCGGATTTTTATACCGTCGATTTTATTGACAAAATTCCTTTATTTGTTTTCTTTTGTTCTGCTATTGCAGTAACCTTTTTTGCTGTCCGAAAATGTTGGTCGCTGATTCCTGTAATTGGCTTGCTCGTAAATTTTTATTTAATGACACAATTAGGCATCACAAACTGGTTGCGTTTTATCATTTGGTTAATAATTGGTTTGATAATTTATTTTCTGTACGGTTATAGAAAAAGCAAATTGAGAACAGAAAAAGACTAATATTCAATTTCGGATTAATTATTCTTCTAATTTTGTAATCAATTATTATAAATAACTATGTCCTACCTGGAAATCATTGTACTTATTACCTCCGGTTTATTTGTCGGATTTATAAATACATTGGCTGGCGGTGGTACAATTATTTCGCTCACGGTTTTAATGATGCTTGGTTTACCTGCTAATGTTGCCAATGGCACAAACCGAGTTCCTATTATAATACAAAACATTGTCGCCACCCGAAATTTTCACAAAAAGAAAGTTTTAGATACCTCCAAGAGCCTTGTTTTGGGAATTCCAACTGTAATTGGCTCTATCATTGGGTCGTTGATAGTAATAGAACTAAACGAAAGTATTATTGAATATTGCTTTGGAATAGTAATGCTGTTTATGTTGTTTTTTTTAATTTATAAACCTTCGGTTTGGTTAAAAGGAAAAGAAGATCTTTTAAAGAAAAAAACAAGTCCTTGGCTAATATTCGTTTTTTTTCTGATAGGAATTTACGGTGGATTTGTTCATGTTGGAGTTGGTTATTTTTTACTTATTGGCATAGTTTTAGGTGCTGGTTATGATTTGGTTCGTGCAAACGCCATAAAAAATTTAATTGTATTATTATATATTCCTTTTACTTTGATTGTATTTATAATTAACGACCAAATTCGATGGGACTATGGTTTAGTGCATGCCATTGGTAATTTTATTGGAGCTTATATAGCTTCCAGATGGGCTAACGAATGGGGTGCAAATTTTGTTCGATGGTTGCTAATAGTTATAATTTTATTATCTTCGTTACAAATGTTTGGGATAATTAATTTAAAAGATTTTATTTATGGACTCGTTTATTAAAAAAGCAGTATTCTTTTTACTGATAAGTTTATTTTCAACTTTACTAGCTAAGGCACAAAAAGAAGTTAATCCTCTTGACATTCCTCAATTTGTATTAAAAACGTATGGCGACATGTACCCAAGCATGGAAGTTGTTAAGTGGTATCAAAAAGATGCAAATTATTGGGCAAAAGTAGAAAGAGATGAAACAAAAGGAACGGTTAAAATTACGGGTGGAGGAAATTGGATTGCCACCGAATGGGAAATGAACCTAAAAGATATGCCATCGAAAATTGCCGAACATATAAAACTTCAGTATCCAAAACACAAAGCTTCCCGAATGATACTCGAAACCCGAATGCAACCCAACTACGTGGTTTTTTTGTATAATAAAAAAGATAAAACTACAAAAACTGTTTTTTACACAACTACAGGCGATTACATCCGAGAATTAGATGTAGAGTATGAATAAGTAGTGCTTGCAGACACTAAGTAAAAATTATTAATATAAAACACGTGGTTTTTCATATTTGTTGGCTGGCTCTGATTTTCAAAAACAATGAAGTTATCAGTAGACAGACACTAAATAATAATTCTTTTTACCTGTTTGTATAATAATAAACTTATTATTGATAAGATTTGAAGTATTTATCATGCTGTTTTCGGCAACTTTAACCTTATTTATCGATATTGCATTGCTTTTCAACATTCGTCGAGCTTCGCTTTTTGAAGGCGATGCATCGGTAATTCCCGAAAGAAAATCCACAATTGAAACATCTTCTTTTATCAAATTTATATCGATTGTTCTTTGTGGAACTCCTTCGAACACCGATAACAACATTTTATCCGACAAACTATAAATAGCATCTGCTGTACCTTTTCCAAAAAGAATTTCGGAAGCATCTAAAACTTGTTCATAATCTTTTTGAGAGTGAACCGTAATTGTTAGCTCTTTGGCAAGCTCTTTTTGTAAAATGCGAAGATGTGGAGCTTCAGAATGTTGTTTTTCTAAATCTTCAATCGTTTCTTTTGAAAGAAGCGTAAAAATACGAATATATTTAGCAGCATCCGAGTCGCTACAATTTAGCCAAAATTGATAAAAAGCATAAGGCGAAGTTCGTTCCGCATCCAACCAAATATTTCCTTTTTCAGTTTTTCCAAATTTACCGCCGTCGGCTTTCGTAATTAGCGGACAAGTAATTGCAAAAGCTTCGCCAGCTGTTTTGCGACGAATTAATTCAGTTCCAGTAGTAATATTCCCCCATTGGTCGGAACCACCCATTTGAATCTTACAGCTTTTATTTTGATATAAATACAAAAAATCGTATCCCTGAACTAATTGATAGGTAAATTCGGTAAACGACATTCCATCCCGCGATTCACCAGTTAATCGTTTTTTAACCGAATCTTTCGACATCATATAATTAACCGTAATATGTTTCCCAATATCCCTAATAAAATCAAGGAAGGTATAGTTTTTCATCCAGTCGTAGTTGTTCACTACTTCTGCTTTATTTTCTAAATTTTGATCGAAATCTAAAAATTTCGATATTTGATTCTGAATACACTCCTGATTATTTCGAAGAGTGGGTTCGTCTAACAAATTACGTTCTTCCGATTTTCCCGAAGGATCACCAATCATTCCAGTTGCTCCTCCAATTAAAACCAAAGGTTTATGTCCACAACGTTGAAAATGACGCAACATCATTATTCCAACCAGGTGTCCAATATGTAAAGAGTCGGCTGTTGGATCAATGCCAACGTATGCCGAACAGGTTTCTTTCAACAATAGTTCTTCAATGCCCGGCATCATATCATGCAGCATTCCTCGCCATCTGAGTTCTTCAATAAAATTCATAGTATTTTTTTTTGCAAAAATAGGAAAAAAGCCTCTATTCAATGAAAAGTAATTTTATAATTCAAAAATATCTCACATAAAATACTTTTTATGCTTGGAAATAATCATTCTCGGTATAATTCTTTAAATTTGCGAAAGAATTTATAATCTATGAAAAAATCAAAATTATTGCTGTTTTCTGCCATTTCGGGTATTTTACTTTCCTTAGCATGGCCCAATTGGGGCTTCCCTTTCTTGATTTTTATTGCCCTTACTCCATTGTTGTTTATTTTGGATAAAATGAAAGAGTACAAACACTTATTTGCCAAAATGAGTGGAATGTTATATACTTTTCCTGCTTTTGTTATTTGGAATTCGATTACAACTTGGTGGATTTGGAATTCGACAAGTATTGGTGCCATTTTCGCAATTGTTTTAAATTCCTTTTTTATGTCTTTAGTTTTTGGAATGTATCATATTCTGAAACTAAAGTTTTTCAAAGTTTCAAAAGGATATTTAGCGTTAATCTGTTTTTGGATAGCTTGGGAATATTTTCATTTAGACTGGGATTTATCATGGTCGTGGTTGAATTTAGGAAACGTTTTTGCAGAATATCCAATATTTATTCAATGGTACGAAATAACTGGAGTTTTTGGTGGCACACTGTGGATTTTGTTGATAAACATATTAATTTACGAAATCTATCTTTCTTTTATAAACCTTACGCATAAAAATTACAAATTAACAATGGGTTCGCTTTTGGGTGTAGTTTTATTTATTCCTATAATTTTATCCATTGTTCGTTATTATAATTACACCGAAAAAGTTAATCCGATAGATATCGTTGTTATTCAACAAAATACCGATCCTTGGGAGCAATACGACATAAAATCGGAACAATTAATTCACAATATTTTGGAGCTGGCACGACAAAAAGTGGATTCAAATACATCCTTAATTATTGGACCCGAATCGGCAATTCAGGATTATGCTTGGGAAGATAAATTGGAAGACTATTTGTCGATAGACTCCTTAAAATCCTTTGTAGATGAGCATCCTCACATCAATTTTGTTTTAGGAATTTCGACTCTTAAAATGTATAAATCAGGTGAAAAACCATCATCAACTGCTCGAAAATATGGCAAAGAGGGAAATCAGTTTTACGATAGCTATAACACATCGATGTTTGTAAATTCGGAGAAAAATATTCAGTTTTATCATAAATCAAAATTAGTCCCTGGAGTTGAAAAAATGCCTTTTCCAAAGTATTTAAAACCCTTGGAAAAATTTGCACTTGATTTAGGTGGAGTTACTGGAAGCTTAGGTATGGACAGCAAACGACAAGTATTTAATCTTTCAAACAATAAAGGAGTAGTTGGTTCTGCTATTTGTTACGAGTCGATTTATGGAGAATTTTTCTCAGAATTTGTAAAAAATGGAGCAACGGTTATGACCATTATTACAAACGATGGCTGGTGGGGCAAAACTCCTGGCTATCGACAACATTTTCAATATGCTCGACTTAGATCTGTCGAAACTCGTCGAAGCATTGCTCGAGCAGCAAATACTGGAACATCGGGCTTTATCAATCAGCGGGGCGACGTACTGCAAGCTAGCCAATGGTGGGAGCCTGCTGTTTTAAAGCAAACGCTCAATCAAAATTCGGAATTGACTTTTTATACTATTTATGGAGATTATATTGGCCGAATAGCACGTATAACTTCGATGTTAATTCTATTTTTGTACATGCTTCAAATTTTATTTCCGTTTATTCGAAAAATTAGATAAAAACCAGTTTCGCAAATGCAACAGCTCTCAAACCCAACATCCGAATACCTGCTTTTTGATACACCTAAAGAATGGTTTGTCAAACTTTATGAGGATATTTCAAATGCAAAAACATCGATTTATATCGAAACGTATCGATTTAATAATGATGAAATGGGACGCCGCTTTTTATCGTTGTTGAGCAAAAAAT
>JBBQWB010000088.1:0-12648 GCA_038210985.1 Bacteroidales bacterium | reverse complement strand
TCCCGATTTAGATTTTGTAAGTTTTCAACGCTATTTTAGGCACTAAGCATAAAGATGAAAGGCGTTGAAATTCAACAAAATATTAATCGGGATGAGGATTTTAATTTTGAAGTCTAACGCTGAAAAATGAATTTTTAGAAGCCCCGTAAAGATTATTTTTTTAAAAAAGGAATAATCTTCTCATTGGCTTGAGCTACCGGGATTTCGTCCCAGCGGGTGGTGTAACTTGGCGAGAGTTGTTCCTGTCTGTTTTTCCATACTCGTTTTTTGCTTCGTTGAGCCGAAAAAAACACAGTATCCCTGCCCATTTTTTCGTTTAATAAGTCAACCGATTGCATCAATTTATTATGTTTATCTCTTTCCATTTCATCAAATAAAGAACCTTGCACTTGATTTTCGGGAACAATTCCACTTACAATTACTCCAGCTTTTTTGTAATCAAAACCCTCTTTAAAAATAGATTTTAGCCCAATTAACCCAAAATGAATTAATTCGGATGTAGTGGATGTAGCAACAGGCAAAGTAATTTGAATATGATTATTGTATTGACTTAAATCATCACGGAAACGATTTGTCATTACAAAAACTAGAATAAAATTTGCCGCACTGTTTTGCTTTCGTAATTTTTCGGCACAACGTGTCGTGAAATTTGAAACCGCTTCGGCAATTATTTCATAATCCTGAACCATTTTACCAAACGATCGCGAAGTGCAAATGGTTTGTTTGGGTTGAACCATTTGTTCCATTGGAATACAGGATTCGCCACGCAGCTCTTTTACCATTTTTAAACCAACAATGGTAAAATTGCTTTTTACCCAAGCATCGTTTGCTTTTGACAAATCATAAGCATTTAAAATCCCCGCATTTTGGAGGTGTTTTGACAATTTTCGTCCTACTCCCCAAACATCTTCAACTGGAAAATTTTGCAATGACGAAATTCTCAACTCATCGGAATTCATAACAAAAACGCCATTTCTATGAGCCTGTTTTTTAGCTATACGATTTGCAACTTTAGCCAAGGTTTTAGTTGGAGCAATTCCAACCGAAACTGGAATTCCAACCCATTTTAACACACGTTGACGGATTTCGAAGGCTAAGTTTTGTAAATCGAATAAATTAAATGAAGATAAATCTAAAAAGGCTTCATCGATGGAATAAATCTCCATATTGTCCACCAAGGTGCTAATCGTTTTCATTACACGTTGCGAAAGATCGCCATAAAGTGTGTAATTTGAAGAAAGCACTGCAATGTTATGCAATTGAACAAGATGTTGCATTTTAAAAATCGGCTCTCCCATTCCAATTCCTAATGCTTTGGCTTCGTTCGACCGTGCAATAACACAACCATCGTTATTCGATAACACCACAATTGGTCGATTATTTAACTTTGGATTAAAAACTCGTTCGCACGATGCGTAAAAATTATTACAATCGACTAAAGCATACATAATTAAACTTTATGAATAACGAAAGTAACGATTCCCCAAACTTGAAAATCCATTTCTTCGGTAATTTTTATAGGTTTAAACTGATTATTTTCGGGAACTAAAAATAATTCCTTGCCATTTTTTGCCAATCGTTTTACGGTAAATTCGCCATTAATAACACAAACTGCAATTGCATTATTTTTGGCATTAACCGAGCGATCGACAACCAACATATCGCCTTCATCAATGCCTGCATTAATCATGGAAGTACCTTTTACTCGAACATAAAATGTGGATGTAGGATTTTGCACCAAGGCTTTATTCAAATCTAATTTTAATTCTGTGTAATCTTCGGCTGGCGAAGGAAAACCTGCCGAAACTCGGGCTTCAAAATATGGAATTTCAAACTCAACCGTATCCGAAACCGAATAAAAATCTAAATCTGTTCCCTTGTGTATTCGCTTAACTCGCATCGCTTTTTTTTATTTGCAAAGATACAATAGAGAGTTGGTTTAATCCAAATTCCGAAATAAAAATTGTTGCCACAAATATTTGCCACGAATGATTATTGTTTGCCACCAATGCACGAATAATAATTGTTTGATAGAAGTACACGAATAACTATGAATCCACTAATGTAAGAATATTCGTTTTTAATTTGTGAATTCGTGGCTCTTATTGTTTGCCACGAATGCACGAATGATAATTGTAAATTTCCACTATTTTAATTCGCTCAAATTTATCATAAATCAATAATCGTGTATATTTTGAAAAAAACCGTACTTTTGGAAACTGAAAGACCTCGACATGAAAAAAGCCTTACTTTTATTTTGCATTAGTATTCTTGGATTTTCGTCCATGCTTTTTGCCCAATCGGGCAATGCTCCGTTTCGCTTTGAGATGGAAGCCGAAGATGGTGTGTATCCTTATGAAGTAATATCGTTGGGCGAAAAAGGCTTTTTAGTATATTACGAATCCGACATTATTTCGCGAACTACAGCCAGATGGTCGTTTGTACAATTCGATGTTTTTTTTAAAAAACTATGGAAAAAAGAGGTAATTCTCAATCGTGATTTGGAACCAGTAAAACAATACTCCGACTCAACAAATATAGGCATACTCTTTAATTACGAAGGAAAGAAAAAGCCCGAATTTACAAATCAATTAGTTAGCATAAACATAATAGATACTTCCATTTTCGCTTTTACCATACCAATATCCGAAATTTCATTACCCAATCACCTTAAAGTAACGGGCAAATATTGTTATTTTTCAATTTTGTATAAAGACAATGAAATTCTATATCAATTAAATCGGAAAAATCAAAAATTTGTGAAACTAAGTCCGAATGAGAACAAAAATCAATCGGTAGGATTTTTAAAAACCAATTCCAATTTAAACGAAGGAGTTATCTGCGGAATGATAAACAATATTTCACGGAAAAACAATCAAATTGATCTAATTACGTATGATTCATCGGGTATTGCAACAAACACATTCGTAATTCCGGCACAATCTAACTATTTTTATAATACAGCTGAATATATAGAAACTGGAGAAGACAGCATTTTAATAATTGGAAATTATTTAAACTCATCCGAACGACCAAATTTAATTGGAGGTAGTGAAGATAAAAATACTGGGATTTATGTAGCAGTTATCCGAAAAAACGTGCTTGAAAAGGTTAAATTTTACAACTTCTCACGATTTGAAAATATCTACAAATATTTAACGGACAAAGATTTACAGCGAATTCGCAAAAAAATTGGTGACGACGACGACACACAGCCTGGCTATTCGCTTAATTTAAGCTTACTTAATCAAACTCCAGTACTTTACGATTCCATAATTATTGTGATGAATGAAGCATATTATGCCGAATATCGTACCGAAGAAAACCTATCCTACGATTATTACGGACGACCTTTTCCAACAAATCGGACTATTTTTGACGGTTATCGCTATACAAATGGAATTGTATGTGGAATTTCGAAAAATGGCGATTTGCTTTGGGACAATAATTTTGCGTTAAATAATATTTTAACTTACCAGCTTCAACCCCGAATCTCCTATTTTTTGGATTCGAACAATCTGGTGATGACATACAATCATAACGGAGAAATTGCAAGTATGATAATTCAAGGAAATAAAATTATCCAAAGTACTGAATATTCGAAAGTTGAAACTATTTTAGCTTCTGATTTTGTACTTGAAAATGAAAAATCAGACATCCTTTATTGGTATCACAATTATTTCCTTTCATACGGTTATCAAACCATTCGTAACACTCAAAAACGAGGTAGAAGTAGAGTTAATGTTTTTTATTTAACAAAAATGGTTTACGAATATCAATAAACATATTTAATCATTTTTTTTAATGAACTCTGGAAAATCTCTTGCAAAACTTTGGAATGTAATTATTAATCCCACCACATTAAAAGGGACAAGCATTAAGTCGTGGGAAAAAATTGCAACATTATTAATCTATGAAGGATACGAATTTGTGGAATGGCATACAAAACACAAAAACAATGCAATTCGTATTACTGAAAACTTATTACACGATGGCATTCGTCAGATAATGGTTATTGGAGGCGATGGCACACTAAACGAAGTGGTGAACGGAATTATGCGAAGTGGCATTTCTCCCGAAGAAGTAGTTTTGTTTTTAATTCCCTCGGGAACTGGAAACGATTGGGCTAAAAGTCATGGAATTAAACGAAATGCCAAACTGATTTTAAGCATGCTCTATAATGAAAATATTGTAATGCACGATGTTGGTTTAGTGAGATCTATCCGAAATACACAAACAAATTCGAGATATTTTATAAATATTGCAGGATTTGGATTTGACGCTTCGGTAATTAAACGAGTACAAGAATCGAGAAAATATAAGGTAGGAAATGGATTAATTTACATTAAAAACTTATTGATAACTCTTTTAAGCCACAAATCGGTTGATTGCAGAATAGAAATAGATAACGAAATAATAGAGAAATTTACATTTTCGATTGCTGTTGGAATTTGTAAATATAACGGAAATGGGATGATGCAAGTACCAATGGCAAAATTTAACGACGGTATTTTTGACATAATACTAATAGAGCAAATGTCAATTCTTCAAGTAATTTTTCAAATCCCAAATTTATTTAAGGGCAAGCACATTAATCACCCAAAAGTACATCATTATCAAGGTGAAAATATTTCCATTTTGCCTATGGGAAGATTTTATGGAGAAGTTGAAGGCGAACTTTTAGACGAAGGAGTTTATGAAATTAGAAACTGCAAAGAAAAAGCTGGGGTTGTGGTAGTTGGGAGGGAAAAGGTGACGGGTGATAGGTGAGGGGTAACTGGTGATGAGTGAGTAATGAGTATTGAGTATTGAGGAGAAAAAAGGTGAACCTGATGATTGAGCTTGTCGAAATCAAGTCTGGTGATTGAGCTTGTCGAAATCACCAAACAATCTATATTTATCCTTTTAAACTAATTTGCGTTAACATTTGTCGGTTTAAAATTTCAATTTTTTTCGATGTTATTTTCAGGATCCCGTCTTTGGCAAACTCGGTAAATACTCTGCTGACGCTTTCGCGCGAAGCATCAATCATATTTCCAATTTCTTCTTGAGTGAGCAAAAGTGGGAAGGTATTGGATTGATAAATGTTATTAGAAAAATCAAGTAAAACGTCAGCAATTTTTCCACGAACCTGTTTCTGAGTTCTATTTGCACATCGATTATATGCTTCAAGTTCGCTTTGACAGAGTTCAATTAAAATTTGGTCGTTGAAATCTTGATTTGTTCGTAATAAAATCCTAAAGGTTGAAATATCGATAAAACAAACTTCCGAATCGCCTATAGCGGTAATCGAATACTGATTTACCTTATTTCCAAAAGTAGTTGGCAAACCAAGATATGTAGATGATTTTACGATTCTAACAATTTGTTCGTGATATGGCCCGGTGATATGTATTTTTGCTATGCCTGCTTTTAAAAAAGCAATATTTGTCGAATACATTCCCTGTTTAATAATTGAATCTCCCCTTTTAAACCTGACCGAAAGACAGTTAACAGAGAGCTTTTCCAGTTCATTGTTATTCAATTTTTGGGCAGCCAAAGATTTAAATTCACATAAATTACATGTTGTTTTCATACCTATTCGAATTGATTTTCAATTTAGTGTGTAATACGGGAAAACTATTACATTGATTACAAAGATAAAAAAACATGTGAGATATATCACAAAAAAATAAAATTAATATCATGATTAAAAACATGGATGTTTCTATTTTTTTGTGTTGCTTTGTAGAATAATAAATAACATAAAACATGGAAGAAGCAAATCAAGATCAAATTGCGCAATTACAAAAGCAAGTGGATGCGTTAACAAAAAAAGTATCCAAGCTGGAGAACAATCGCAAGGACCAATTGTCGATAGCGATTGTGTCTGGCGATTTGGACAAAGTGATGGCTGCAATGATTATTTCATTGGCGGCGGCAGCATCGGACACAAAAGTAAAATTATTCTTTTCGTTTTGGGCATTGTCGGCATTGCGAGATAAGAATAAATCGGCAAAAGGCAAAGATTTTATTTCAAAAATGTTTGGAATGATGTTGCCAAAAGGCAAAAACAAATTAAGCCTTTCAAACATGAATATGGTTGGCATGGGACCAATGATGATTAAATATCTAATGAAAAAGCACAATGTACTTTCGTTGGACGACATGTTTAAAACGGCAGGCGAATTAGGCGTTGAAATCAGTGTGTGCGAAATGTCGATGGGCTTAATGGGATTCAAAAAAGAGGAATTTATCGATTATCCTCACTTGAATTATGTAGGAGCCGCAACATTTGTTGCCGACGCTGGCGAGAGTTCAGCACAGCTATTTATTTAGGTGAATGGTAAATGGTGTATGGTGAATGGTGAATGGTGAATTCACTTAAAGAAAAATATTTTAAAATCATAATAAAAAAATAAATCATGACAACAGAAGAATTAAAAAATGTAGCGGTTGCAAATACCGTTGATGCACGCGGAACTTCATGTCCGGGACCATTATTGGCTGCTAAAAAAGCGATTGGTGAAATTGAATCAGGTGAAGTATTGGAAATATTATCTGCCGACGAAGGAACCAAAGCTGATATTCCAAGATGGTGCACCAAAATGGAACACGATTTTATGGGAATAATTGAAGAAGATAGCTATTCAAGATTATTTTTGAGAAAAGCATAATCTCTCGTAAAACATTAAGAATGCATCTGTTTTAAGTCAAAACGGATGCTTTCTAGTGTTTTTTACATTTATATCTTGATTAAAATATTTTGAAGTTTTTGCATTTAGGATGCATGCCATATTAAATTATAAAGAAGATGTCAAACGAAACTTATAAGCCGAAAATACTAGTGTTTTCAACCGACAAAATTTCCGATCCAGGAATTGATCAAGCTGGTTTAAAAAAAATGCATTATTCTCCCGCTGTATATGTAATTAGCTTACCCTGTTCATCGGGCATAAAACCAAGGTGGATTTTGCGTGCTTTTGAAAAAGGGTTTGACGGTGTTTTTATTGCTGCAGATGGACACGAATGCTCATTTAGTCCAAAATGCTCGGATTACACCAATCAAATTATTCTGGATGCTCAAGAGATGATGAAAAAGCAAAATATAAGTCCAAAGCGTATTCGCATGGCAGCAATTTGCTCGGTTTGTGCGGAGCCTTTTACCAGTCATATGGACAATTTTAGTAAAATTTTATTTGAACTCGGCGATATTAATGTTGAAATAAATCAACCGCAACAAAAATAAGGGAAATTGAAGATGAATTCAAAGGATAAAATATTTGACGCTTTAGTTATCGGAGGCGGCATTGCAGGTCAAGAAGCAGCACTTAATCTTGCGGAAATGAGCCATAATGTTCTTCTTGTCGAAAAAGGTCATTCCATCGGTGGCAAGATGATTCAGCTAAGCAAAGTGTTTCCAACACTCGATTGTGCTGCTTGTATTACCACGCCAAAAATGTCTGAAACAGCTCGACATCCAAATATAATGCTAATGCTTAACAGTGAAATTGAAAGCATCACCAAAATTGGAGATGATTTTCAGGTAGATATCACCAAAAAGCCACGTTATGTTATTCCGGAATTGTGCACTGGATGCCAATTGTGCGAGTTTGTTTGTCCGCAAGTGATTGAAGACCAATATAATTACGACATGGTAGGACGTAAAGCGATTTATATACCATTTAACTTAGCAAATCCAAAAATCGCAACCATCGACATTGACAATTGCATTCATTGCAAAAGATGCGTGAAGGTTTGTGCACCCGTTGCCATCGATTTTGAGCAAAAAGAAGAGTTGCTTCACATTGTTGCAAAAACAGTAGTGGTATCCACTGGTTATAAGCTATTTCCGCCATCTGGAAAACCCGAATATGGCTACGATAAGTTTCCAAATGTAATTGATTCCATGCAAATGGATAGGCTAATTGCTCCTACCCGACCTTACAACAATGTAATTAGACCTGGCGACGGGAAAATTCCAGACAATATTGCTTACGTTTTGTGTACTGGCTCACGCGATTCATCCATCGAAAACACCACTTGCAGTGTGGAGTGTTCCAACAATCCAATTTGCTCTCAAATTTGCTGCATGTATTCCATAAAGCAAGCCCAATTATTGATGGGAGCCTTGCCCATGGCAGATATCACAATATATTATATTGATATTCGTGCATTTGGAAAGGGTTATGAAGAGTTTTTCCAACAATCGAAATCGATGGGAGTTAATTTTGTAAAAGGAAAAGTAGCCAAAATTCGTGAAAACGAAAACGGAAGCGGAGACTTAATTCTTCGTTACGAAGATGTATTAAAAGGTTTGGTAAAGGAAGCAAAACACGATATGGTAATTTTGTCTGTTGGAGTAATTCCAAATAAAGAGATTCCTCAAATGTTCAAAAGCGATAAGCTAGAATTAGATAAATTCAACTTTGTGAATCAACCTGATGAACTTACAAGTCCAGCATTGACAAGCATTAAAGGAGTTTTTGTTGCAGGTGCAGCTTCTGGACCAAAAGATATTCCCGATTCAATTTTGTCTGCTGGATGTGCTGCAACCGAAGTGGCAGGATATCTTGCAAATAAAACAATAAATCCATAAATCCACATTTCAAAACATAAATAAGATGAAAGAAAGAATAGGTGTATATATTTGTCATTGTGGCGGAAATATTTCCGATTACGTGGATGTTGTTGAACTTGGCAAAATGTTTCACACAGAGGACGGCGTAGTTGTTTCAAAAGATGTGATGTTTGCATGTTCCGATGCTGGCCAAAAAACCATGGTCAACGATATTCAAGAATTTAACTTAGATGCAATTGTGGTGGCTTCATGCTCGCCAAAACTGCACTTACATACATTTAAGAATGTTGCCATCCGCGCAGGCTTAAATCCAACAAATTATGTTCAAGTAAACATTCGGGAGCAATGTTCGTGGCCTCACTCCGACCAACCTCGAGAAGCCACCGTAAAAGCTGCCGGCTTAATTCGAGCTGGAATTAATCGAGTTTCACATTCCGAATCTTTGGATAATATCGAAATTACCGTTAAAAAGTCGGCTCTTGTTTTGGGAGCAGGCGTTTCGGGAATGAAAGCAGCCATCGATTTGGCACGTTTGGGCAACGAAGTTTATCTAGTTGAAAAAGATTATTTTGTGGGCGGTCAGATTGCCCAGAACGAGAAATTGTTCATGTCGGGTCAGAAAGGAAAAGATATTGTCAGCCAACTATTTAACGAACTTAAAAGCTACAAAAACATTACTCTATTTACCGGTGCGACCATTGAAAAAGTATCGGGAAGTTTGGGTAATTTCCATGTAACTATCAAAATAAAACCTCGATTTATTAATACCAAAGCAGATTATAACTTAGTCCAAAATGCCATAAATGATTGTCCAGCTTATGTGTATGATGATTTTAATTTAGGTTTATCCAAACGAAAAGCTATCTATAAAAACTATCCTGAAGCACTTCCAAATATTCCAGTTGCCGATGCGGAAGTTTTGAAAAATGAACCAGAGTTTTTTACAAAATATGCTGCTGTTTTAGATTTCACCCAACAGGAAGAAGAAATTGCATTAATTGCAGGCTCTGTATTGGTTACCACTGGCTTTGATTCCTATCAACCCAAAAAAGGAGAGTTTGGCTACAAAACCAATTCTAATGTGCTCACTTTGACTGAGTTTAAACGCTTGATGGAACTAAATCCGGACAAGTTAATGTTCCACAATAAGTTAATCAAAACCATTGCATTTATCTATTGTGTGGGCAATCGTCAAACCAAAGGCGAAAATAAATATTGTTCGCGTCAATGCTGTACCTCAACCATTTACACATCTTTGGAACTCAAAGAAAAATATAAAAACATCACAGTCTTCCATCTATACAGAGATATTCGGACTTATGGCAAGCAAGAATTATTGTACGATGCTTCGTCAAAGCAAGGAGATATTTACTTACGATATGACGAAAAAGAACCACCAGTTGTGGAACAAGTTGGAAAATCGTTGATTGTAAAAATGAAAGATTATATTACTGCCAAAAAAGAACTTGAATTAGAAGCCGACATGGTGGTTTTGGTTACTGGCATGGTTGCTCGTGAGGACAGCAAACATGTTTCAGAAATGTTTAAAATTCCAATTGGCAGCGATAAGTTTTTCAACGAAATTCATCCAAAACTTAAACCTGTAGAAACAGTAATCAAAGGAGTTTACATTGGAGGAGCCTGCCAAGGACCAAAAAACATCAGCGAATCGGTGCAATCATCGCTTTCGGCTGTTGCCAAAATCAATTCGTTGCTTAAAGGTGGCACCATTTCTTTGGATCCAATTGTTGCCCGAGTAAATAGCGACGCTTGCATTTGGTGCGGAAAATGCCAAGCTGTTTGCGAATATACAGCCATTAGAGAAATTGAAGAAGGAGGCAAACACATTGCTGCCGTTAATATTTCTCTTTGTACTGGTTGTGGAATCTGTGCTCCTGTTTGTCCCGAAAATGCCATTGAAATTGCCCAATTTACCGATTTGGAAATTGAATCGATGATTGATGGATTTTTAGTGGAAACCGAATTTAAAAGCAGCGATGCATCATCAGAAGTAGTCGAAGGAAAAGATGTTCAATTAATGAAGAGAATTCCAAAGATTTGGAAAGAAATTTTGGAAAAAATGAAAGACGAAAAAAAGACAATTCCTCAACTTGCAGAAGCGATGTCTGTTGAAAAAGAAACCATCATGTACGAGCTGATGACCATGAACAAATATGGATTTGTGGAACCCGATGGCTTAGACGAAAATCACGCATACTACTATTACAAAATTAAAAATCAGTAACCATGGCAAGAATAAATCCTGAATTTAAAACAAAACTTAAAAAATACGGAGCAGTTGATTTTAATGCCTGTTACAATTGCGGGACTTGCACCGCTATCTGCTCCCTTTCAACCGAAGAAAATTCTTTTCCTCGAGAAATGCTTCGTTTTAGCTCGCTCGGTCTGGAAGAGGAGATTAAATCTTCGCTAAAACCTTGGCTATGCTACTATTGTGGCGAATGTTCTATATCATGTCCTCGTGAGGCCGATCCAGGAAATCTTATGATGTCGCTTCGCCGTTATCTAATTTCAAAATATGACTGGACAGGTTTGTCTGGAGTGTTATTCAAAAGTGTTTGGGCATATGTTATTGCTTTTTTTATCATTCTTGCCGGAATCGTAAGTCTATACGCTGGTGGCATTTTCGATCAAGAGGAAATGATGCATTACGGTCATTTATTCGAGATGTTAGCAATAGCTGGAGTATTTGCGGTAATTCTTTTGCCGAATATTGTCCGTATGTGGTACTTTGCAGTATTGTCGAAGAAAAAGAAGTTCGTAATCAAACACTACATTTTAGCCTTAAAAGAGCTTTTTATTCACATGTTTACGCAAAAACGCAGTTTGGAATGTAATGTGGATGATTTGGAAGTGCAAAAAACAAACAGAAACTGGTGGTTTATGCACCTTTTGCTTGTAATCGGTTATCTTACTTTGCTTACAACTACTGTATTTTTTAATTGGTTTGGATCTGAGAATTTATTCGTGATTTATTTTGGGTATATTGTAAGTGCGATTGTTTTTGTAATCACGTTCTTATTTGTAATGGCTAGGATTAAAAAGCGTACACAAAAAACAAAATCTTCTCACTTTTCCGATTGGTTCTTTGTTATATGGTTGTTTTTCATGGGATTATCTGCTTTTTTTGTAAGATTATTTATCGATATCGACATTCTCGAAAATAACTTCTGGATGTACCTTTTCCATATTATGATTCTGGCTCAATGGGCTTTAATTATTGTTCCTTTTGGAAAATGGACACACTTTTTGTATCGCTCGTTTGCCATGTATTTTGAAAATATTTTGGCAAAAAAATAGAAAAGCTTGAATTTAAGTAGATACTTAAAAACATAATTTTGGGACTTAATCAAACTACCAAAAGCTATTTCGTAAAACCAAGCACTTATCAACTTATCCACTCATCCACTTATTTATCCACCTTATCCACCTTTCCACTTATCCAATCATCACCTTTTCACTTATCCAATCATCCACTCATCCAATCATCACCTTTCCACTTATCCCCCCTTTCACATTTTTGTCACAAATATAAAAATAAGACTTAAATTCAATTAATAAATGTAACTATAAAATGTAAACTAATAATTTTTTTAACAAAAAAAGGGAGTATTTTTATCGAAATATGGACCGATTTAAAAAACTGTTTATATTATTTCCTTCCGCAAAAATAGGATAAAATAAATTCCACGCAAACTTTTCTTAGAGAGAAAATTATTTCAAAAAAAAGAACTTTTTGTAGAAATAATTGTTTTATAATTATAATTGCAGTCTGATATATTTGTCAGTAGCAATTAATAATTTATACGATGGAATGTTTGTGCAAGATTAAAGAGGTTTTTAAGAAAATTCATCAGTTTGAACAGAAACTGAACAACGACATAAATGTTACCATCAACGAAGCAATGGTGTTATGCAGTTTATTCGAAACGATTAAATGTTCGGGAGTTATATCTACCGACACTGGAATATCGGCTAGCAGAACCTCTCGTGTACTTTTATCGCTGGAACAAAAAGGCTATGTTAACCGAAGTTTTGGCGAAACGGACAAACGCAAGATGATGTTT
>JBBQWB010000087.1:0-12742 GCA_038210985.1 Bacteroidales bacterium | reverse complement strand
AAACTCGTCTTGTGAGTATGCTTTATATTGGTTGTAAGCGTAAGCAACGGCTATATAATAGTATTTTTTATGATTTATTAATCGTTTATCTCCTTCGGCAAATTTATCTTCGGTAACTTTTACACTATGAACGACTCCGTTGTTAGCACCATTTACCATTTCTGTTGGCACACTAGCACCAAGTTGATCATTGTAGTTAAAATTAACGAGTTTTCCAACTTCATTTTTGTTTATATCAAAGTTTTTAATATCACATTGAAAAACTAAACGAGAAACATCTGGATTATCGATTTCAGAAATTGAAACTTCTTTGTTCTTTAATTGGAAAATTTGATATCCTTCAAATTTATAATATCTATCATAAGCAACAGTTTCTGTTCTGGTAGTTTGAGAAAATGTTGGGTTACCAGCTGTATCTAATATAGCAGAACCTAATGTGTCTGTTATTGCAGTATATTCGGTTATAATTTTTGATAATCCTTGAGGGATATTTGGGTCTAACTCTTTATATTTTTCACTAACATTATTTGATGTTGGTGGGTTTGTAATGTATAAAATCACTTCTCTATCTAATTCTTGATATAGCAAATCTGGAGCGTCTGGACCATCTAAAACTTTAAAACAGTTATCAAAAAGAGTTTGGCATTTGTCATCTACGCGTTGAAGTAACTCAACCGATGCCCATGCACCACCACTTGCTGCACGTGCCCAAGGAATACCAACAGTAATATAGTTTACCGAACCTGGTTTTAATGTAAAAGGACCAGCTGATTGCATAAAACGTCTATCGGAAGGAGCATTTAGAGCGGAAACTTCGTTCCAAGGTGTTCCAGAAGGAGAAGAGCCACAACCAGTTCCCCAATTCCAAGGATCACTTTCAAAAGGGAACATAAAATCACAAACAGGACCAGTTCCACCTGCAGATGGGTGAGCATTGCCTCCAAATTTCATTTTTTGACCATCACGCCATATCCCTTTTAGCATATTGTAATATTCAATAGCTATTTCAGGGTCGCTGATTGCCCAAAGTGGACCTCCATTAACATGATATACAAAACGACGCATACCATAACGTTCGTTATCCTTTATACCATCGCCAAAGTTAACACCGTTGATGCTTTCATTACACATTTGTTCACCATTTACATTATACTTTTGATTATCCTCAAAATCAGGATCCATATATGGTCCTTGAAAAAAGTCAACTCCAATTGCTGGTGGCTGAACTCCGTAGTGGTCAAAACGTCCATTACCATCTACTTCTTTTCCATTGTAGCAATACCCTAATCCACGTCCAACATCACAACCAACAAAGTCATCTTGAGGATAACCTAAATCGGTATCAACCCATTGGCTAAAGTATGTTTCGGTTAAAGTGTATGTAGAGCGGTTAATAATTTCGTAGCTATAAAAAGTCATGTTGTTAATTTCATCATTCGTTGCAAAAGCAAATGCCTGAGCTCGAATTTCTAATCCAATAGGCTCTCCTTTTGATTCAGTGTGAGCAGCTCCTTTGTCGTTAAAAACCCACCATAATGTTTGGTCGCCTTTTAACACTTGGTCAACTAATAAACCACCACGAGTAATTCCCAATTCTGTTTCCATTGATGGAACTGGAGGTCTTCCAACGTTTTCAGGATTAGTAGGGCACAATACATTTTTAAAATCGTAATATGGATAATCACCATCTTCCCAACGATAGATACCATCTGAATTTACATCACAGAATGGGGCTAAATAAAAACTTTGATTTGGATTTCCATCAATTGGATGAGCTGGCCATTCTTGAATTACTTTTGGAACTGAATAATTTGGATCTATCGAATTATCGTTATTCCAAGCAATAAATTTTTCAACTTCAGCACGTGTGATTTTCCAATGACGGTCGTATTTTTTACAAGTAGCTTGTTCTACAGAAGCGTTTCCATCTGTTGTTAAAGGGCCTGTCCAATAGTCATTACCATTTTGACGATAGCGAAGTGCAGCTAATTTTAGCTGTCCATTAACGTCAAGTCCTCCAATCCATAACGAAGCCGAAAACATAGAGTGTTTTCTAGATCCTTTAGGTACTTCATATTGTGGGGTTTCAAAGTTCCACCACATATCACCGCCAGTATTAATACGTGTACGGATGTTGTTGATGTCCAAATCGGATGAACCGGTTGCAGGTAAACAAAATACTGCTTTTGGTTGAGCGGTATTGTTGTTATTACCCTTTCTGATTTGTCCTTGCCATTCTCTAGCATTGGTCGTTTGGAAGATCAACATCATCGAAACCACTGCTATTGCGAATATCTTAGCTTTATTTTTCATTGTATATTATTTTTCTTCTATTACTATTTTTAATTAAAACATGAACATCACGCCCAAGTTGATACGTCTTGGTAAACTATAGTTGTATGGGTTTGCCATCATGGTACTATATAAATCATAGAATGCAGTAGGGCTAACTTGTTGGGTAATGGTTTGTTGAAATTCAGCTGCTGAAAGGAATCCATCATCTTCTGCGTTTCCAGTGTACGAATAAACACTTTTTACATTTTTGAAGTTGAAAAGATTTAATGCTTCAACATAAAAATTCAAATATCCCATCTTTTGTTTTTTAGGATCTTCATTATCTTTTAATTTAATAAAGAAAGTTCTGTCGATACGAGCATCAATCCAAAATTGCCATGGTAAATTCGAACCATACATTGAACCAGATATAATTCTTGTGCCTATTCCTGTTGAACTATATGGTGTGGACGAACGAGTGTAAGGAATACCTGAGCCACCATTAAATGTAACATTAATACCTGTGTTTTCTAACCAGTTTATTACACGTGCTTTGTTGTCTTTTGTTACTTTTGAAGTTTTTGGACCATTATAGTCTTTTCCCATACCAAAACGGTAGTCAATATTTGCTTTTACAGCATGACGTTGGTCATAAGCTAATGAGTTTAATGTACGTAAGTTTGGTTGACCTGAAGTAACTAAACTTCTTGCAGAAGTTGCATCCGATCCTGTGCCTTTAGCAAATTGTAAAGTGTAATTTGCACGTAAACGAATGTTTTCTGATTGACGTAAATCGTAGGATAAAGTCATACCCATGATGGTTCCAAAGTCGATGTTATTATAGGAATAGTAAGTGTTAGGATAAGCTTCGGTAAAACGATATGATTGAACTAAATCACGAACTTCACTATAATATCCCGAAATTTTCAATGCACTTTTTGCACTTATAGCTTGTTGAAATCCTAATTCATAGTCAACCGTTTTTTCGGGGCGTAAACTTGGATTGCTTATAAAACTTGTTCCTGTTTTTTCTATATATAAATAATCCACAGGATTCATTCTTAAACCAGCGGTTGGACGTTTTGTAATTACATCGTAGTGAGCAAAGAATAGTGCTTTATCAGAAATTGGGAAAGAAAAAGCAATACGAGGCATAAACGAAAGTTGAGGTTCGTAATCTTTAAATGCTTTAGTGCTTACTTTAACAGTTGCATCTGGGTCCAAAACCCAAGGGGTTACTCTACCTGTTGTAGTTCCTGATGAAAGAGCATTTGGGTCGGTAATTTCTTGTCCGTATGAATTATACCAAACGTTACCATTACGATATCCTGTAACTCTACTAGGATCTCTTGCATCATCCACATAAACAACATAATCGGAACCCATGTTTGATGGATGATCGAAAACGCCAGCTTCGGCAACTGTTTTTGCAGGAGAAAGTAAATAATTGTCTTTTAAAACTTTTTGATTTGCATCAAAACGGTCAACTCGAACTCCAACGTTAAAAATTAAATCTTCAAACGAGAATTGATCTTGAATATATGCTCCCATATAAATTGGCTGGAATGCTCCGATGGAACGTTTGAAGTTGCCTTTATCATCTTTATTCTCGAAAAAATCTTCTAAAGATGCTTGAGATTTTGTTTTGTTTCCTAAATGATCGTAACCATAATAAGATACATAACTAAAACCATCATTTAATAACTCATCGGCACTAAACATCTTAATATCATAGAAAGAAGGGTCTAAATTATCAACGTCAACCCAATCGATTCCATTTGGATTTAAACCTAATTTTTTACGTACTTGAGTGTCGAAAAAGCGTTGTGATTCAGCGTCATAACTTCTAAAATAGTTTACTGTATCCATAAATACCCATTGACCAAATCCGTCGTTAACAAAAACTGGTTGTGGATTGGTTAAATCTAATTGGTTAATGTGGAAGTTTGTTAATTCTCTCATCAAAGTCCAAAGACCTGTGGGAGCTAAACCATAAGCTCTATCCGAGCGTTGTTCATATTGAAAACCGAATTCTAAAGCATGTTTGCCAATAGATGCCGAACCACTTGCATTAATACCAATTTGGTTGGTTTCACTTTTTGAATAACTTGAAGTAATTGCACCTGGCACAACAAATAATCCATAGATAGAATTAGGTTGATCGCCATTTAATAGAGCAAATCCATTTTGTAGCAATACTTTATTACGATAATAATCGTTAGAATTTGAAAAATTAGAGAATCTATCGTAGTAATAAGATGTCCAATTTGCTAATTCTGGATTTAATTCAGAACGATTAAAACTTACTAGGGTATCATAAAAATTTATTAATTTCCAAATGTCTTTATAATCAATACCATTAATAGTAACGTCACCTTTTTCGTAATAGGGAGATTTAAATGTTTGGAATTTTCCAATATAACCATAATTAAATAAATTGTCTTTATGGTCTTTGTCATAAGATTTGTTGTAAGTTTGAGTGTAATCCACTTGCAATTGATAGAAAACGTCTTTAATTAGGGTTTTGCCAGTATCGTTTGCAAATTTTTGAGAAAAACGACCATAAGCTCTCCAAGTTGTACCTTCATTAATACCATTTTTTGCAGAGTTAAATAAGGAAGATGCAAATCCCCAATCCCTATATTTATTATAGTCGAACGATCCTCCAAAAGTCAAGTTGGTGTTTTTGTTTGTTTTAACGTCTATTTTACCTGCAAAATTAGCTCCGTAGCTTTCAGCATTTTCGCGAGCTCTGATTATCTCTAAATTATCTTTAGTTGTAAAATCAGCAGCGTAATAGTGGGCATTGCCTTCACCAATTGGGATTAAAGGATTTTGAATCAATTTATCAATGTAGCTTTGTTTTGCTTTGTATGTGCCACCACGAGCTGGAAAATTGTCTTTAGCATACGAAAATTCACCAGAGATAAAATAACCCAAAATAGATGTTGGGTCGTTTGCATTTTTACTCTTAATAAGTGGTCCGTTAAGACTAAATGCACCGATAAAATTATTGTATCCATCCACTGAACCAACTAACTCTAAATTTCCACCAAAATCGCGGGAAGGACCTTTTGTGGTAATATTTAATACACCACCAGTTGCTTCACCATAACGAGAAGGCAAACCTCCCATCATAACCGAAATTTGATCAATAGCTGATTTTGGAACGCCAGATGAACCGCGAACACGAACACCGTCAATATAAACAACAGTTCCATCTGTACGTTGTCCACGAACGGAACCCATTTCTCCATCTTGACTAAATACACCACCAACAGTTGCAGCCATCGCTTGAGCCGAACGAGCACTCATGTTTTTCAAGTCTTCGCTTCCCAAAGTTTCACCACCAGTTGTTTTTCCTTTGTCAATTATGGGAATTTTATATACGGTAATAACAACTTCTTCCAATGTTTTGGAAGTTGCTTCCATGGCAATATTTACAAACGTAATTTGGTCTGGTTTAATCACAACATCATTGACTTGAACGGTTTTAAAACCTACAAATGTTGCTTTAACTGTGTATTTACCAGGTGGAATAGGACGAATAGTGTACTTTCCATCAAAGTCGGAAGTTGCACCTCCAAACTGTTTACCACCCGATTCGATAATTACATTGGCATACGGCACGGTTGTTTTCCCATCTGTTTCTGTAACTTTTCCCTGAAGTGTCCCGCTTTGGGCAAAAATTGTACTGCTAAACAGCACTATCCCAATTGTAAAGAGTAATTTTTTTAGCATACCCATTGTTTTATTTTGTTTCATTCCTACTAATTTTCCCTTATTTTAGCAGGTAAAGTTATAAATAAATTTTATTTACCTGCAAAAAAAAAATCCATTATGCAAAATTATTTTCTAAGTGCCTAATAACTAGGTCTTTTTAAAATTTCAGAAAATAACACTGCGTCCCTAATATTAAATTCAAATTCATCTTCTTCAATTGTCTTATCATCTTTGTGAAGTTCATGATAATCAACAATTTTCGCTTGCTCTTTTTTTAAATTATCCGAATTTGAAAGAGTTTCGTAACTAAATTGATAATCGTTTGAGTTGTATTTTTCGAAAGGTGATACTTGTTCAAGCGAATCTGTTGTTTCCAAAGTTTCGTATGATTCTGTCGTTTCATCTTCTAAACTTTCTGGTTTTGGAGTGTTGGTTTGTCCACTAAATTCTCGTAAAATCTCATCTAAAGACGGAATACCTGTATTAGGTTGTCGATTTGGAGGTTTTTGTTGCGGTGAAGTTGGAGAATTTTGTTTTGGCTTTTTTTTATTCATTGCATTTATTGCCAAAATTATTATTCCAACTGCTATTGCTATAATTTGACCGTAGTCTTTCATTTGCTTTTGTGTGTTTTTAAATAAATGGTTTAAATATTTCTGTCAAAAATAAGGTATTTTTTATCGCATTTTGAATGTTTAACATATTATTTATTATTCAGTTCCACATTTCTTCTTTTTTTTGAATAATCGTGAGAAAAAACCTCTTTTTCGTTTGGGCGTTTCTCCTACACTTTTCTTTTTACTCTGACGCATTCTTTTTCGAGTGTCCTTAGTTTGTATTTTTCGATGGCGTTTTAATGCCTTTTTATAATCCTTTTTTTCCTTCTTAATTGTCTTTTTTTCTATTTTTCTTTGCTCTTTCTGACTTTTTGTTTCTGCTCCCTCTTTAACCTTACAGGAATAGGATGCAGATAATGATACGATAAGCAACAAAAGCAATAAAAAACGATTGCATTTTCGAATAAAATGTGGTTTATGACTTTCTGAAACTGGTATTTGGAATTTCAATTCTTTAATTTTAGAGACAAATTTATGGAAAAATATTCAAATTAATAGCACAAAAATAACTATAATATTATATTGTATCACACAAAAAAATATTCTGTTTAAAAAAAATGCCATATTTAAAAATATTAATGTAAGTTTGTAGTGTAAATGATAATTAATTCTTAAAAAATGAAACGATATATTGGTTTTACATTATTGATTTTTTTTATACTTACTTCATCGTGCAAAAAAACAGATGATCAAGGAGTCCCTAATGTGTATGTGAATTTTCAAATTAATCCAAATTCAACAGAATATTTAGATTTGAATTTAATTGGTGGATATGTGTATGTTACCGGTGGTGTTAAGGGATTAATTATCTATCGTGAAGATATGGAAAATTTTATGTGTTACGATAGAGCTTGCCCCTATGATTACGACGTAAGTGGTTCTATCATTGTAGTGGATACTTCTGGATTAATATTAGTGGATGCTTTATGTGGTTCTAAATATTTAATTACCGATGGCTCGCTCGTTAGTGGTCCATCATCTCGGAGTTTAAAGCAGTATCGAACCTACTTTAATGGTGATATGCTCCACGTTTACAATTAAATAATACTTGTAAGAAAACGCCAAACACTCTGATTCTACAACTCAAAAAGATTTGACTTTATTGGCGGAGCAACTTAGTGAAGCGTATGCATCTATAACTTTAATAGATTCCTCTCCGACAACTGGTGGATCGGAATGACAAATCGCATTTGATGATTTGATGATGTGCTGATTAGCTGATTAAAAAAGAGATTCCTCTCCGCCAGTAGTCGGATTCGGAATGACAAATCGCTAGGGTAAACGATATGTCGTTCGGTCATGCTGATTCGCCAGGGCGAAGTCGAAGCATGAATGCGTATTATTGTTGTAGTTTTCCATCAACTTCGCTGCGACGAACTAGGATGACTGCAAATGTTTGTTTTTAAAAAAAGCCCTTAGATGTTTTCGGCAAATGCTTTAGCTTTCTGTAAGGCTTTTTCAATGCCTTCTGGATTTTTCCCACCAGCAGTAGCAAAGAATTTTTGACCGCCACCACCGCCATTAATCTCTTTGGCAAATTCGCGGATTAAAGCCGATGCATCTAATTTATATTCTTCCACTAATTTATCAGAAATCATTAAGGATAAAGAAGGTTTTCCTTCAAAATTTGAAGCTATTATTAAAAACAGATTATCCATTTTTGATTTTATGGAAAAAGCCAAATTTTTAATATCTCCAGCACTCATGTCTATTTGACTGCTGATAAATTCAAAAGTTTTTATTTTAATTGCAGAATTCATTAATTTACCTTCGTGTTGCATTGCCTTTTCGTGATTCAATTGGTCAATTTGTTTTTGCAATTTCGAATTTTCATCTATTAATCCAGAAACCGATTTAATAACCTCTTTTGGATTTTTGAGTATAATTTCTATCTGTTTTAAAGTATCGGCTTTTGTGTTTAAATAAGTGAGAGCATTTATGGAAGTAATTGCTTCGATGCGTCGAACGCCCGCTGCAATAGCTCCTTCGGAAACAATTTTAAACAAACCAATTTGCCCTGTAGCTTTAATATGGGTTCCTCCACAAAGTTCGGTCGAAAAGTTCGGATCGAAACTTATTACTCTTACTTCGTTTCCATATTTTTCGCCAAACAATGCCATTGCACCCATTTTAACTGCATCTTCCATTGGTACATTCCGATGTTCGCTAATGGAAATGTTTTGACTTATTTTTTGATTCACAATTTCTTCTACTTTTATAATTTCCTCATCGGTCATTTTTGAAAAATGCGAAAAGTCGAAACGTAAGCGTTCGCTGTTTACCAAGGATCCCTTTTGCTCCACATGAGTTCCTAAAACTAAACGAAGAGCGGAGTGAAGCAAGTGAGTAGCCGAATGATTGTTTTCAGTTAACGTACGTTTTTGCCCATCTACTTTTAACTCGAATTGTTCGCTTAAGTTTTCGGGTAATTTATTTGCTAAATGTATGGTTAAATTATTTTCTTTTTTAGTGTCGTGGATGGTTAGATAATTGCCTGATGTTAAACCTCTTACAGTTCCTTTGTCGCCAACTTGACCGCCAGATTCGGCATAAAAAGGAGATTTATCAAAAACCAATTGATAAAATATTTGATCCTTTGATTTTATTTGACGATACTTAATTAATATTGCTTTGCATGTTAGGGAATCGTATCCAACAAATTCTGGTTCAGATTGAGCTTTGTTGACATCAATCCAGTCTGAAGTTTCGATAGAAGCAGCTTGTCGGGAACGGTTTTTTTGTTCTTCCAATCCTTTTTTAAATCCATCCATATCCACCAAAAATCCCTTTTCGGAAGCAATAAGCTGTGTTAAATCGATTGGAAAACCGAAAGTATCGAATAGTTCAAACGCAAAATTTCCATTTACTGTTTTAGCTGGAGGATTGGTAAGAAGATATTGTTCAAATTTATGAATTCCAGTAGCTAAAGTTTTCAAAAAAGCCATTTCTTCTTCCTGAATAACTTTGATAATTAGATCTTGTTGTTTTGTTAGTTCTGGAAAATGAGTGCCCATTTGGTTCACTAAAATAGGAACAAGTTTATGAATAAAAGGCTTGTCAAATTTTAAAAAAGTATAACCATATCGCACGGCACGTCTTAAAATTCGGCGGATAACATAGCCAGCACCAGTATTTGACGGTAATTGTCCATCGCAAATTGCAAAGCTAATGGCTCGGAGGTGATCCGAAATAACCCGAACGGCGATATCTTGTTTTACATTTTTGGCGTATTCAATTTTAGCCATTTGGCAAACTCCTTGAATAATTGGTTGAAAAACATCGGTGTCGTAGTTCGATTGTTTTGTTTGTAAAACCATACACAAACGCTCAAATCCCATTCCTGTATCTACATGTTTGTTTGCTAAAGGAATTAATTCACCCTTTGAAGTTCGATTATATTGAATAAAAACCAAATTCCAAATTTCGATAACTTGAGGGTGATCTTTATTTACCAAATCTTTTCCATCTATTTTTTTTCTTTCGTCATCGGAGCGAATATCCACATGAATTTCGGAACAAGGACCACAAGGCCCCGAATCGCCCATTTCCCAAAAATTATCTTTTTTAGAACCATATAATATTTTATCTTCCGAAACAATTTTTCTCCAAAAATCAAAAGCTTCACTATCCGAATCTAATCCATCGGACTTGTCGCCTCCAAAAACTGTAACATACATTCTGTCTTTGTCAATTCCAAGTTTATGGTGTAAAAGTTCCCAAGCCCATTCAATAGCTTCTTTTTTAAAATAATCACCAAACGACCAATTGCCTAACATTTCAAACATGGTGTGGTGATATGTGTCTTTACCAACTTCTTCTAAATCATTGTGTTTACCCGAAACTCGTAAACATTTTTGCGAATTAGCAACACGTGGATGTTGAGCTGGATTATTTCCTAAAAAAATATCTTTAAACTGATTCATTCCAGCATTGGTAAACATCAGGGTAGGGTCGTTTTTTATTACCATTGGAGCCGACGGAACTATTTGATGCTGCTTTGAAGCAAAAAAATCTAAAAAGGATTGACGAATTTGATTTGAATTCATAATTAAATAAAAATATTGAGTTGCAGTTTGTATGAATTTGCAAATTTACGAAAAGCATCCAAAAATAAACCCCAAACTTAAAATTTGTTTGGGGTTGCTATTATATATGGTCAGTGTCATCCTAAATAAACAGACACAAAATAAAATCGTTGAGAAAAGATGAATTTTCAGAAAAATAAACTATATTTGCCAAATAATGTCAAGACTAAAATATGTCAACAATCTTTGGTGATAAAATAAGAATGCTACGGGAGGAAAAACAAATCCCTCAAAGACAATTAGCTGCTGCGTTGGAAATAGACACTGCAACATATTGCAAAATTGAAAAAGGCGACAGACGTGCAAAAAGGAAACAATTAACAGTACTTGCAGACTTGCTTGAAGTTAACTCAATAGACTTGCTTCGTTTGTGGTCGGCAGACAAAGTTTATGAAATTATTGCTGAAGAAGAAGGAGCAACACAAATTTTAAATTTAGTTGCTGACAGCATTGCAGAGTATAAACATAAAATTGCCAAAATATGAAACCACTTGTAAAATACAGAGGAGGAAAATCAAGGGAAATCCCTCATTTGATTAAGCATATTCCACAATATAGTGGACGATATATTGAGCCATTTTTTGGAGGTGGGGCGTTATTCTTCCATTTAGAACCTAAAAGAGCGATTATTAACGACATTAACTCAAAATTAATTGCATTCTATTTCGGTGTAAAAGACAACTTTGAAACTCTAAAAACTGAACTAACTGAAATTGAAAGACTTTATGTTGTTAATCGCAGAAAGTTTGAAGACCTAAAAAGCAAAACGCCTGACGAACGGGTAGATGATGAAAACGAACCCATATACTATCAAATAAGGGATATGTTCAATGATTTGACCGAAAAAAAGTATTCTAATGCTTTGCTCTACTTCTTCATTAACAAAACAGCGTATTCAGGAATGATACGCTATAATGCTAAAGGCGAGTATAATGTTCCATATGGACGATATGCCAACCTGAACACCTCTTTGGTTACAAGTGCTCACAATAAACTACTATCTAATACTGAGATTTACAATCTCGACTACTCAGAGATTTTTAAAATGTCAAAAGAAGATGATTTTATGTTTTTAGACCCACCATATGATTGTGTTTTTTCAGACTACGGTAATATTGAACACAAAGACGGTTTTAACGAAAAAAATCATATAGAATTAGCTAATCAATACAAGCAACTGAAATGTAAGGCACTTATGGTAATTGGAAGGACTCCACTAACAGAAAAATTATACGGAGATTTGATTGTTGATGAATATGGAAAATCATATGCAGTAAACATTAGAAATAGATTTAAGTCGGAAGCGAGTCACATACTTATTTCAAATTACGGCAATGAAGCATTAAAACGCAATCCAATACTTATACTTGAAGAAGAATCTGTTTCTTATGGCTAGAATTGACAGCAAAGTAATTTTCGTAACCACCTCCCCACGGACACCTTCAAAGATGATTCCTGAAATTGGGTTATTGCATACCCATTTCGCAGGGCAAAGATGGAATAACGAAACACAAAGAGCATTTATGGAGCTATTGAGAGAGGAAAACTTTTTCAATGGCGAAGGAGCAAATGACCCAGCATTTAGTGCAAGAGACAGAATAAACAGAGCACCAAAAGCACTTGGTTTCGTTGTTCTCTCTCCGACAATACAACTTACTCCAGCAGGAGAAGAATTAGTAAATTCAAGAAGAAAAGATGAAATATTTTTAAGGCAGTTACTCAAATTTCAAGTTCCTTCCCCATTTCATAAACCGACTGAAAATTCAGCAGAATTTTGGGTAAAACCCTATCTCGAACTTTTCAGACTTGTTAGACAATTTGGCTCATTGAAATTTGATGAGTTAAAGATGTTTGGTTTGCAATTAGTTGACTATCGAGAATTTGATACAATTGTTCAAAAAATCAATCAATTCAGAATAGCAAAAGCACAGAATGAAGGCAACTACAAACGCTTTAGGGCTGAATATTTTGATAGAGAATTGAGACAAATTTATAGTGCAGATATTAGTTCCGGAAATACAAGAACAAGAGAAACTAATGACG
>JBBQWB010000086.1:0-12920 GCA_038210985.1 Bacteroidales bacterium | reverse complement strand
GTGCCATAATCCTTCATTTTGCTTTCAAAAGTTGACTTACACATGTCGATAATTTGGGAGTATTCGATAGAAGTATTTGACATAATTTCTGTTGCAGTTTAAATTTTGGATAAAGTTATAAAAAAACTATTACATGGCTTAAATGATATTACTAAAATTTCTAAAAAATCACTTTTCTGAACCAAAAATATTAATCCAAATCTGAGCTTCACATCACATATTCAATGACCTGCATCGCAAGAAAAACAGTTTTCTTTTTCTACAAATATTTATCATTTTGAATCACACAATTGGCTGAGGAAAATTAATATCCTCAGATTTTTAGGTTTTACTAGCTTTTCCGATTGCTGATGGATGAGTGACAAAAGTTTGTCGTTTACTCCACCAAATTAATCAAAAAAACATACTTTTGCTAAAAATCTTAATTCATGATTCATAGTATTAATTGTAAAGGCAACTTATTAGATTTTGAAGAGCCCAAAATTATGGGAATTTTAAATTTAACACCTGACTCGTTTTATAAAAGTTCGCGAAAGGACAAAATGGATGAAGTCATTGCAGAAGTCGATAAAATGCTGAGCGAAGGTGCAGATATTATTGATATTGGAGCAGTTTCAACTCGTCCGGGAACGGATGAAGTGAATGAAAATGAAGAAAAAAACAGATTGCTTCCAGTATTAATTCAATTAAAGAAGACATTTCCAAATACATTTTTTTCGGTGGACACATACCAATCGGATATTGCGAAAATGTCTATCGATAATGGAGCAGACATCATAAACGATATTTCGGGAGGTACTTTTGACGAAAATATGTTTAAAACGATTGCCAAATTAAAAGTTCCGTATATTTTAATGCACACTTCGGGTAAACCAAAAGTAATGCAACAAAACACTCACTACGAAAATATATTAAATGAAATAATCTTGTTTTTTGGCAAACAAATTCAAAAACTTCAATCTATTGGAGTAAAAGATGTAATTATAGATCCAGGATTTGGCTTTGGAAAAACAGCCGAACAAGGATTCCATTTGCTTAAAAACTTAGAGTTTTTCACCGAATTAAATGCACCAATGTTAGTAGGTTTATCACGTAAATCGATGATTTATAAAACATTGAACACAACTCCCGAAGAATCATTAACTGGCACTATTGCCTTAAACATGATTGCTTTACAAAATGGGGCTTCCATATTAAGAGTACACGATGTGAAAGAAGCGATAGAGACAAAAGCATTGTATTTGAAACTCAAAAAAACTCAATAACATCGTAATTTATTTTATTTCTTTAATATTATTAACGACTTTAAATAGCAAAATATCAGATTTTTACAGTAAGTTTGCAGCGTAAAATTCAATGATATAAAACTTGATATGATACTTTTTATTTTTGATTTCATAAATATTAAAGCCATTGATGCCATCGATATTTTATTGGTTGCAACATTGTTATATCAGCTATACAGGCTTTTGAAAGGCACTGCAGCAATGAAAATATTCTTGGGTATTATCTCTATTTTCTTTGTTTGGAAAGCTGTTGATTTACTTGAGATGGAATTACTTTCCGCAATTTTAGGTCAATTTATTAGTGTTGGTGTAATAGCTCTTTTAGTAGTTTTTCAGCCCGAAATTCGGAAGTTTTTATTAATGCTTGGTACACCCAATTTTTTAAAAAAGCGCAAGTTTCTATTTTGGAAATTATTCGACCAGCAACACAATCTATTAAATATTGATTCAATTGTTGATTCTTGTCGTAAAATGTCCACAAATTTAACTGGAGCATTGATTATAATCGCTCGTGAAAACGATTTGTCGGAATTCACTGAAACAGGTGAAACTATTGATGCCCGTGTTAGTTCGGAATTAATTGAAAACATTTTTTTCAAAAACAGTCCCCTTCACGATGGTGCAATGATTATTATGAATAATCGGATTAAAGCGGCTCGTTGCATTTTACCCGTTTCGTCCGACCCAAATTTACCAACCGAATTAGGACTTCGTCATCGATCTGCACTTGGTTTAGCCGAACAAACCGATGCTATTTCAATTATTGTTAGTGAACAAACCGGTTTTGTTTCCATTTGCATGGATGGAAAATTACAACGCAATCTTAAACCTTCGCAGTTAAAATCATTATTGCTACAAGAATTTCCTCAAAATTCTTAAAAAGTGTTTGTGTTATTTTCCAACTCATTCATAATTACCATCGCATCTTCTCTACAATTTCCACAAATAATTGGATCGAATTTAAAATTTATACAAACCCAAGGTCTCTCCAGCGAATTAATCAAAGTACAAAGGATGTTTTCATCCAAATTAACGCAACGAACTCCTGCCACTTTTCCCTGGCATACCCGGAATAAAGGACGATATGGATGGTGCAATGCAACATGCTCCGCAATTTGGTCGACATAAATGGACGGATTTTGACATGCTAAAATTTTGAAATGAAAGCTAAGGCAATTTTAATCTCATTATAACTATAATCATCGCCCAAAGCTTCCTTTAATGAACTAAGATTTTGGACATCCATTTTAGAAGCAACTTCGGTAATGATGGATAATTTATCCGACGAAACAAACTTCAACGGATCAATTTTTCCTTCGCTAACAAAAGGAGTTAAATGAGCTATAATGGTTACTGGAGATAATCCACGAATGAGAGCAATTTCATCGATGGAATTTCCTTCGGTAAAATACTGATAAGAAACATCTTTTGTAGCTACTTTTTTAATTTTAGGCTCTTTCTTTTCGCTTTTCTTTTTCGATTTCTTTTTACCTCCCATTAATCGTTTAATTTCTTTAAACGTAATTAATTTCAACGAAGTAATTTGAATTTCACGTTCACGGTCAAAATCGGTATTGAAAATGTTTTTTAAATCAATACCCGAATGGTCGATTATGCAACGACAAATGTATGCACAAGTCTGAATACCTTTAAGTTGCTCAAAAATGAGTTTTTCAATTCCCATCAAATCTTCCATGTAGCTAACCGAATCTTCCTCATCTTCGGCACATCGTTTAAGTTGCTGAATGCATATTTCGGATAAATACATTAATCGAGTAGAAAAAAAAGTATCTGCAGCCAAACAACGTTCCATGATTTTATGGAATACCTCCTGCGTTTTTGTCCACGATAAATTCCGTATTTGTTTGTCAAATTTATCCGAAACATCCATCATTTCTTTTACACTTTCGAAAACTCCTTTACTAAACTCCAAATAATCATCTTTAAAAAGCTCAGTTTCGGTGTTGCTAAACATTTCAAAATGCCGTTTTACTTCCTGATATAAATGAAAAAACAGAAATTTTTCTAAAATCATTTGAGAAACAAAATTAAATCGTTCCTCTTCTAAAATTGGCAACAAATTCTCTTTCGGAGTTTTAGTTTCGGAAAAATCAACAACTTTTTGATCAATCGACAAAATGTCAAAATTAATTTTACTTTTCAGCACCAGGCCCTTTAATCCAGTTAAACGCGATAAGGCAACATAAATTTGACCCGGAGCAAATGATTCGGAAATATCCAGAATTGCTTTTTCGAAGGTTAAACCCTGACTTTTATGAACAGTTATTGCCCAAGCTAATTTGATGGGATAATGAACATATTTTCCAATAACAGCTTCCTCAATTTCTTGCTTTTGCTCATTCAAATCAAAGCGAATGTTCTCCCAAACGTATTTTTCAACAAAAATAGTTTCGTCCTGCCCTTCTACCTTAACCTCAATCTGATCTTCGCTCAAATCTTTTACAATTCCAATTTTACCATTGTAAAACAATCCCTGACCAGAAGGGTCGTTTTTAATAAACATAATTTGAGCTCCCACTTTCAATACAAGTCGTTCTTCTATTGGAAATTGATGTTCGGGAAAATCATCGATAACTTCGGCTAAATAACTCGCTTCTTTGCCTTTAAGTTTAGACAAAAACCGTTGATTAATTTCATCCGCTTTTCGGTTATGCGTTGTAATAGTAATAACATGATCGTCGGAGCGGGCTTCAAAACTGGGAATGTAATGTTGGTTTAAAAGTTCTACATCACGCTGTGTGATATCGCCTTGACGAACATTATTTAACATGGAAATAAAAACTGGATCGTGTTGACGATAAATTTTTTCGAGTTCGATATATATTGGAGGATTATTTTTAAGCACATGCGAATCGAAAAAGTACATACTATCATAATAATTCTTCAACAAACGCCATTCGTTCTCTTTAACTACCGGAGGCAGCTGGTGCATATCGCCAATAAACAGCACTTGTACACCACCAAAAGGAATGTTGATTTTTTTTCGAATATGCCTTAAAACAAGATCGATAGAATCGATGATATCGGCACGAAGCATACTCACTTCGTCAATAATTAAAAGTTCGAGTTGACGAATCAGTGTGCGTTTTCTATCCCGAATTTGAAGATTTTTAATTAACGAAACTGGATCGTTTACTTTAAATCCAAATGATTCAAAATTTTGAAAAGGACGAGGAATGAAGTTCCCGAATGGAAGTTGAAAAAAAGAATGAATGGTAACACCGCCAGCATTAATGGCTGCAATTCCAGTAGGAGCGACAACCACCGCTTTTTTATACGTACTTAATCGCAACTCTTTTAAAAAAGTTGTTTTGCCGGTTCCGGCTCTACCAGTCAAAAATAAATTTCGATTGGATTGGTTAATAAAATCTGCGGCAAATTTAACCGGATTATTGCTTTCTAATTCTTTATTCATCCATAATTCTTAATTGGACAAAAATATATAAATTTATCCAATTGCTTGGATGAAGTTTGTTTTTTCAAGAAAATTATTTCAAAATCACAATTTTTACACTTTTTTTGAAAACATTTGGAATTATAACGGTGGCACAATAAATAGCTTGTGCAACTTCTATATGGAGATTGGCTGTATTTTCCAATCCTTCAAGTTTATATTCGCCAATAACACGACCTAGCATATCATGCAATTGTAATATTGCTCCATCAGGTATTGAAGTATTAAACCTCACTTGGAAATTACCATTATTTGGATTTGGAAATATTTCAAAATCTACTCCTCTGTAATCGGGACTGCCGATACAACTACCAACTGTAACAGTTACACTATCTCTGGTTTCGTCAAATTTAAAATCTTTTTGCACCAGAATATACGTTGTTGTAACTTGTGGAAAAACTACAATTTGACTTTGCCTGCTAATTGTATCCCCAGTATTGCCATTTATCCACCAATACAAATACTCATCACGATTGGGTAAGCCTAAAGTTACACTCCCACTAGGCTTTATACAAGTATCGTTTCCTGCATCTGCAAAATAAACCGGAGCATCGCAGGGATAAACCGAAACGTCATCTATGAGGTAATAACTAGGCATATCAGAAGAGTCTACCTGATTCAAAAGATTGGGCAATATATAAACGGTTATCGAATCATCAGGTATAAAACTTGAAACATGAATCCACTGTTCGTTACCTTGAGCTATAAAATCCCCCTCAATTTTCACCCAGGATGTAGTATCATTTAAAACTGATCCATAGTAATTGATTTGTGGATGAAATTGAAATAAATCAGTATAGCCAACCGTAGGGTATATTATTGAATCTGCAGAAATTAGTGCACTTACCCGATTAGTTGCGTAATTAAGAATATTTTTGTTATTAATATACCAATTAGTATGATAGCCAAGAAATCTTATGTAAAATGATACATTGTAACATCTGTTTGGAATTAGTATATTTTTAAATTTTCCAGATATTACTTCTCTATAATTTAAAATTCCTGCATCTAAATTAGTGTAATACAAGATAAGCCCTGCTTCTCCAAATCCTGAATGCGGTTTTATTACAGTTAATGCGTGAGACCAAAATAATACAAGATAAGGATCAATGTTTGGGTCATCTAAAGTACAGCAATTGAAATATTCATCGTGATTTCCATATTCACAACCCGCACTCCAATAATTTGCTAAACTGATTTGATTAAAATTATTTGGACAAATACTATACTCCTCCAAACTAGGATTATTAACCAAGTTTTGAGCACCGCATTGTAAATAAACTGTTGTTAGAACAGTTAATACTATTTTCTTCATACTTAAACAATATAAGCAACAGAAAGCACCAATGCTTTCTGTTGCAAAAATAAATTAAGATTTATTCTATTATTAATTTTTCAACTATATTATTTGAAAAATCGCTATTTATCAATGAAATAAAATAAATTCCCTTTTTTAATTTTGAAATATTAAGAATAATTATTTCATCAAGGGAAGTATTTTTGCTTTTCAGCACTTCGCGACCCTGTAAATCAAATACTATAACATCCGTAACTTCGGATGCATTCGTAATGGTTATTTGATGGTGAGCCGGGTTTGGATAAATGATCGGCAAAACAGCATCAATTTTATTTATAGTACTTTTTGGGGTAAACAGTTCATTATGAAAAGTTTTTTCCAACATTATCCATGCTGTAAATACGCCATAACCGCCTTTTATATGCGATTGGTTTGCAATGTCCATCAAAACAGTCTTTTCTTCTTCAGTAAGTTCAAAACGACCTTTAGCCCAGCTTTGCAGGTATATGGCATTGGCAGTTTGATGGTTTTGTTCAATCAAATTTACTGGTAAAATTGACCGATTTGCTATTGTGGCTTCTTCGATACGGTTTTCGGAAATTAATTTGTCAATTATATAAAACTGCTCAATGGATGTGCTTTGTATTAAGCTATTAACTGGATAATTGTTTTCTGTATTTGAATTTGCTTGTAGTTCTCTATAATTACAAGCAGCTTGATAATAAAGGTTTTCCTCTGAATCCATCGTAAAATTTTCGGTATTTAAAATCTCTTCACTTTCGGCACCATTGCTCATTCCATTACCAAAGCCACCATTAACTGGTATCCAAATCACACCATTATAACCAGAACATGATTGTGGGACTGGATTAGTTACAGCAGTAGTTGTAAATCCTCCAGAAACAGAATACTCTGGGACACTTGGTAATAAAGAATAAACAGAAAGTCCAATATTGTCATAAGTCCAAATAATTGCAGTTGCTAAAGAACCTTGTACTCTATACCGACCAATAACATATGGATATGTCCAAGAGTTGCGAAACACCCATCTTAACGCAGTATTACCTTGATTGTCAATTGTAGCATTATCTAAACGCACACCATAAAAATTAGATTCAATTTTATTAACCAACAGTTTTGAGGATGAGCAAAGTCCGCTCATGCGAATTCCCATCCCAAATTTTGTAATAGTGTCCATGCAAAATGTGGTGTACGGCGAAGCGGATACAAATATGCCGTTTAATCGCATTGCTTGTGCTTCTGTTGTAATGGAATAAGCCGGAGTTGTACTTACATTATTGTCTTCGAGATAGGTTTTGTTGCAGTTATCCACGCAAATACCTCTGTAGTAATTTGTACTGACATTATACGAAGTTAGGGTTATTGTATTTCCATATAAATAAGGTATTGAACGTTCATATCCGCCAGAAGGTGGGATTGGAATAAGACTACGGGCTAGTACATTGCCTATGTAAATTCCATCAAGGAAAGTGCCTGAAATTCTGTTTTTTCGGAAAGTAGCACCATAACACTCTTGCTGCGTAGCATTTCCGGCAAATAAGCCACAATTTGAAATATAAACAAGGTTATTTGAATCAACGATTAATCGTGTATTTGCAAAATCGATAATAAACAATCCTTTACTAGCTGAATAAACCGAGTTTTTTGTAAACTCAATATTTCGGTTTTGATTTGCAAAAATAGAAACAGCGGTGTTTTGGATTGTTGAAAACGTATCACAAATAACTTTTAAATTTGTTGGGTTTTGCTGATAAATGCCAATATTACAATCGAAAAACAGGTTTGAATATCTAGCACTTGCGTTATTATATCCACCAACATTTACCGAGTATTGAGTTTCACTATTTCCTTCTATATTTATACCGTATCCGTTATTGGTTCCATATTGTACCATTTTGTAAAAAATATTATTGTAAACATTAACATTGGATCTATTAACATTTACACCAAAATCTAAAAATCGAAATTGATTTCGTGAAGCTGGATTTGTTGTTCCTACCTGTGCATTATATACATTATTAATATAGATTCCATATTTTCCTCTGCTTCCGGTTCGGGGTGCAATTAAATTTGATTGTGTATTACCTGTCGCATCAGTAGTACTGAAAAACGAACAGCCAGTTATGCTTAACGGTCCCGAATTGGTTGAATTTAATATTTTTATAGCGTGGTAATTTTTATTAAACAATGTACTTGTGGCAGTAACATAGCCACCATTATTTGAAACAATACCATTTTCGGCATCTTGTATTACAGCAGATTGAGCCACAAAATTTGCATGTGAGCTACCAATATAAACTCCATCCCACATATAATTGCATCCTGCTTTTAATGTTGCAGTATTTAATGTGAATGTATATGGAGCATTAACAACAATTTTTGCATCTTGTCCCATGTAGAAAATTGAATTTGAAAAATTCACATTTGCATTAATTGTAGTTGTTCCATTTAAATAATAAGGTCCACTACCTAAATTTGATATAATTGTTTGATCGTGAAAAACAGTAGCGGTTCCGGCAGTATCCGTACAACATTTCCAAACTTTGAATTCAGTGCAGCACATCGAATCACATACCGTTACCGATACTGGTGTTCCTGCTGTTAAATTGTTATTATGCCAGTTAATTGTTACACTTGTGTTATTATTAACCGTAATATTACCAGCATTTGCAGGAGAAATTGTCCACGTATAATTACTGTTTGGAAGTGGATTTGTGATTGTATATTGTACAATAGTATCACATGTATTTCTGTTGCCAATAACAGAATATGCGGATGAAATGGTGTCCGCATTAAAAACAAATTGTGTAGTAAAATTTGCGTCTACACCAGTATTAAACAAATCGTAATAAAAAGTTGCAGAAACGTTATAGCTTCCACCCATAGTATATAGATGTGGCGTAACAACTTGTGAACCAGGCATGGTTAAAGTACCACCATCGCCAAAGTTCCACATAACCGAATCTAATTGATTACAACTATTAAACTGATACTCAAAATATGCCATAGGTTTACAGAACATCCCAAACAAGGTTGCCGTTGGCTTAGGCGACATATGAATATTATCAACTGCTACCCAAGCAGCTGTTGACGAATTTTGATAAGGCATAACAACAGCTCTTACAAGCCCTGTAAAATCTGCAGTGTACTCACCAATAACTGTTTCCCAGTTGCTGTTATTTATTGTAAATGCATTTAAAACATTTATTTGTGGGTCTAACAGACTATTATCAATAGGCTTATAAAAAAATCCCAGCAATAAATCAAATATTAACCTATCACAAACTGGTGAATTTGAGAACATTTGTTTATATGACATGGTTACATCATAGACGCCAGGCTGTATATAAAAAAACTGAAAAATACCTTCTCCCTTTTGTTTATTTCCAGTCTGGGATGCCCACATTGAAGCATAACCATTATCTAAAAAACCCATACCAGAATATGCTTGAGGGCTTCCAATATACCTTCCCCATGCACAGATACTGTCTTGATTATTAAAAGGATCGTTAGAATTATTAAATGGAAATGATAAAAAATCAAAATTACCATTAAGAATAAATGGATCACATAGCGTATTTGGACAAAACACGCCAGTTGATTTTGGCTGGGGATAAGTTGACCACAATGTTATAGTATCTGGAGTCGATGAAAAAGCAATGCATACATAATATCTAACTCCAGATGATATACTATCAAAGCTCAGACTTGTAGTATCTTGTTTTAAAAGCATTAGTGATGAACAACTTCCATTATATATTGCAATATTTTGTACTAATGGCTTAGGAGTTGTTGTATCATTTACGATTACACTAGAAGAATAATCCGAATAATCTCCTCCAACAAAACTAAACCAAAAATTGTTTGAAGTAGGAGTGTAAATTACTGCTGTGCCAATTGTGTCAGGCACATTATTTAAAGCCGTTGAACAAGTACTTTGTCCAAAAATTGAAACATTAAAAAAAAGCAGAAACACCAAAATAAAAGTTTTAAACAAACTTGAAATCGAATTAAAGTGAATAAGTGCCTTACACTCATCCACAATTTGCATTTTGTTTTTCATATAACTTTTATTTGTTAATATTTTTACAAATATAATTTATTATTTTAAGGAATGTAAACATTATAATTAAATAATATTGTAAATTTATATTATTTATAATGATTACACTTAAAACCCATAATCAACGGTAGAAACGCCGAAAACGATTAAGTGTTTATAAATCAATTCGTATAAACGAATTGAAACGAACACTACATCGGGATTAAACCCATCTAAATTAAATAGTTCGATTTTTCAAATCTCCAATTGATTAATTTGGGTTAAACAAAAATACATTTAAAAATTGTCGAAATAAATGATTTTTCAAATAAAATATACAAGCAAAAAAACAATTTTATATCTTTGCTTAACAAATCATTTTATCAAAAACAAAATTTAACCTTTAAAATGTTTTCTACCTTAGATTTCATCAACATCCACGCACATTTAAGCACTTCAAACAACTCAGATTCAACTCTTTTTAGTTGTTCCATTTTTGACACATTGTCTGCCGAAGGATTTTATAGCGTTGGCTTGCATCCATGGCATTTAGCCGATCATAAAATTGAAACGGTATTAACCACGTTAATGCAAAAAATGAGTTTGCCAAATGTCAAAGCCATTGGCGAAATAGGCATTGATAGGGCGATAGAAACAAAATACGAGCTTCAGGAAAAGTTTTTTAAAGCTCAGCTATCGGTGTCGGAGCATTTTAAAAAACCAGTTATCATCCACAGTGTAAAGGCTCATTCTGATATTTTATTAATCCGCAAAACTGGAAATTATAAAATGCCTTGGATTATTCATGGATTTAATTCAACCAAACAAACTGCCGATCAGTTGATTAAAATGAATTGTTATTTATCGTTTGGCGAAGCATTATTGAATCCAGAATCGAAAGCACACCTAACCTTTCCATTAATTCCAATGAAGTCGATTTTTTTGGAAACCGATGATAGCACTCATTCCATTGAAGAAATATACGTTACGGCAGCTGAATTACGAAAAATGACGGTTGAACAATTAAAACTGAAAATTGCCGATAATTTTCATACTTGTTTTAAATAATGAGTAGCGAAAATTGGGATACCCGAACATTGTTAATGCTTGGCGATGGAAAAATCCAAAAGTTAAAATCATCACACATTCTTGTTGCTGGTCTTGGTGGCGTTGGAGCTTATGCTGCCGAAATGCTCTGCCGTGCTGGCGTTGGCGAAATGACAATGGTGGATGGGGATTTTGTTTCAAACTCCAACAGAAACCGTCAGCTTTTGGCTCTTAAAAGCACCTTTGGTAAACCTAAAACCGAAGTAATGAAAGAGCGTTTATTAGACATAAATCCCGATATAAAACTTCATTGTATTCAAAAATTTTTGAATGAAGATGACATGATTACGCTACTCGAAGCTGCTCCATACGATTATGTAGTAGATGCGATTGATACACTTTCGCCCAAAGTGTTTTTAATTAGTTCGGCACTAAAAAATAACTTAAAATTGGTAAGTTCGATGGGAGCTGGCGGCAAACTCGACCCATCACTCGTACAAGTTGCCAATATCGAAGATACCTATCAATGTAAATTGGCTTTTTTTATTCGCAAACGACTTCACCGAATGGGAATTAGAAATGGATTTAAAGCTGTTTTTTCGAGTGAAGTGGTGCCGAAAGAATGCATTATTTTGAATGAAGTTCAAGAACAAAACAAGCTTTCAACGGCAGGAACAATTTCGTATATGCCGGCAATCTTTGGTTGTTTTGCTGCTTCGGTGGTGATAAGGGATTTGGCAGGAAAATAATTTTTTGTTTTACTACCACTTTTTTCACTGTTTTTTCCATAGAAGAGTCTCCTAAAAGGGACTCTGCTGGTAGTATTTTTGCATAAGAGTCCTCTACGAGAGACTCTTATGGAGTTTTTAAACCAATTAGATAAGGTAGTTTTTCCTCCACTTCCAAACCCTTTTCAACAGCTAACATTTTTGTAAAATGTCGATTTAAAACATTATGGTAATTCGGTGAAATTTCGCCTTTCATTAACATTCCTGAATCAGGAAGTGGAGTTAATTCAATTATAAGAGCAGTATCCTTTTTTAAAGATAAAACTTTTTCTATCCTGGCATCAAATGCTTTAGAGTATGATGACACTTTGGGAAATTCGTAAAATGCAGTAATAATTATTAAAACAATCGGAATAATTAATGCCATTGATACGGTTTTTAATTTCATTTGGAATTTCAAAATTGAACCAACGTAAATTGAACTGAGTATTGCAATTATAAAAAACACAAACCACATGGCTGTTGTGGCTCTGTAAGGTGGAAATGATTTCAACAGATAAATTTGAATTAAACCAATCACTGCGATAATGCTAAATGACCAAAACAAAATCGGTAAAAGTTTTTTTAAGGACAATGTTTTTTTAACTGATTGTTTGAATGTGTTACCAAGCAAGATAAACGGCAATATAAATGCTATCCAAAAATGGATTTTGCTTGGAATGTCAATTAAAATTACCTTACCGGCAAATCGCACTCCATAGTACAATGTATCAACCAATGAATGGTTTCCCAAATCCATTTGGCGTTGCAAATTTCCACTCGAAAAAAAACTAATTAGGACAAATACAAAAATCACATCTAATGCCAATGACCAAATCCACATTTCTTTTGAAAATCGAAATGGTTCAAGTTTCATTTTATACACAAAAATTACAAATAAAATTAGCCAAAACATTATGGCGAACATTTCGGAAGCATTGCCAATATAAAATGTAAAAAGTAAAATTAAAGGAATTTTCCATTT
>JBBQWB010000085.1:0-13682 GCA_038210985.1 Bacteroidales bacterium | reverse complement strand
TGAAACTTTGACTTTTGCTGAAATGGCTGAAAAAATTAGTAAAGGAATTGGAAAGACTGTAAAATTTGTTTCACCTAATTTGTTACAATTCTTTTTGACCAAACGAAAAGAAAATATGCCGACAATGCTAATTTTAGTAATGATTATGTTGCATTACTTTCCAAGATTTCAAAAGACACCAAAGACAACTGAATGGGTAAAAATTATCACAGGACAAGAGCCAAAATCTTTTGACGACTTTGTTCTGACAAACCTAAAACAGCTACAATGAGAGAAAGCACTGGCTATAACACATAGTGTAATAGCCAAAAAGCACCACTAAAAAAGCCCAAATAACCTTGATGGTTAATGAGCTTTTTGGTCTATTACATGTTCAGCGAAGCCTCCTTTAAAAAGGCTCAATCATTAGGGTAAAAAGTAGGCGTTTTTTGAATGCTGTTTAGTCATACTTCATTGGGGGTTTGTTTTTTTCTTGAAAAAAACCGTGTGGAGGTTAGGGAAAGCCTATTGGCTTTGTGAAGTTTCAGGTTTGAGCAATAAAATAGCATTTCGCTTTTGTGGGCAAATTTTTTAAAAGTCGGTAATTTTGATTGAATGTTGTGTCCACGCTTTGTTTATCAATAGACTTCCTCTATTTTTGGGATATACTTTTTCGATCAAATAAAAATATTCCTTTTCAAATGCAGATATATACGGATATCCTATCTGGACTTCACGAACATAAGCCTGTATGCTTCGTGGTGAATAATTAGAAGCAATAATTGTCTTTTGCAAAAGATCAAGAGCTTCCATTGATTCTGAATGTAAATTTTCCATGATTTTTGATTATTGGTTTGTAAATCATGGTTTTATACTTATATTTGTCTGCTAAATTTACCCGAAGTGAAACGGAGGGTTTCGCTTGAACAGCACCTTACTTACAAATGGAGGTTTGAAATCGGATTTGGAACTTACAAATAATTAATCAATCCTGTCCCTAAAACGAGGATGCTCGAACGCAGTTCGGCTCTCGTGGCTTGACAAGAAACTGGAATTTAACCCCACCTGAAAGCAAGCCGCCACCATTATAAATAAAAAGCACGTAAACTAAATATGACGACAATGAATGTTCGCTTTAACAATAGAGAATATCATACATTTAAAAAAACTCATGTGACTTAAAAAAGTATTCTGACTCTGAAGCTTCAAAAAAAATGTATTGTAAAGCAAAATATTATAGTTCTATCGGCCAAAGGTATACCTCCATTGATTTATTAGATTGGGCATACACAGTAGAGACTTCAAACGAGTTTAAATTTCAAATATTAAAGCTGACCGTTGAAGTATATAAAAAACTAGGCGACAATAGGGCCTTGAAAATATATCAAGACAAAGTAAATGTAATGCTTGAAAATTACCCTGATATTGAAAAATAATTTCTGCTCAAACTCGAATTATTTTGACTGAGCTATGTGTTGCTTTCAACCTATAACAGCACCTTGCAAAACAACTTGCACCAAGTGGGAGTTTGAAATCAGAATTAAAACATTGAAATAATTCATTAACTTTGTCCCGTGGTTTGACAAGAAAGAAGGGCTAAATCTCCCACCTAACTGCATGTGGTCAACCGTTATAGCCAATGCTAAAAAATACAAGAATGAACAAAATATTTGGAATTTTTATCCTGCTTTTTGGAATTTACACGACTGCAAAATCTCAACATTGTGGTTGGGACAATTGTTATGTTATCATCCTAGACGTTAGAGATAGTTTGACGGAGGAAATAATAAATGATTTAGAAATCACATTGACTGACCCTATGGGAAAGCCATATACAAGTAAGTGGAATTTTGAAAACCGTAAGGAAACGTCCATATATCAAAAGACAGACACGTTAAAGTTTGGACAAAACAGTGAAAATAATATTCCAAAACGTCAAGCTGATAATATTCCATTCGGACAAAATTGTTATATGTTGTTGGTTTATCGAAACAATTATCCAAGTTTTAATGAAAGTGGTACAGACAAGATATTTATCAAAGACAACAAAGGTCAATATGAAAGTTCTTCCATCACTTTTGATAGAAATAAAATTACTGAAATGTGTACTAATAATCCAATCTGGCAACATAAAAAACCACTTAAAGAAAAAACAATAGAAATTAAATTACTGAAGAAAAAATGAACACTTTATAATACAAATACTACCTAAATATTTAACTGTAATAAATAAAAACCAAAGGTGCGGAGTCAGCACAATAATCACAGACAAAATTTTATGAAAAAATCAATATCAATTTTCACTATTATAATGACAGTGGCAATTAGTGCAAACGCACAATGGACACTACAAACGAGTGGCAAAAACAATGATCTTATTTCAGTATATTTTATAGATGCAAATAATGGTTTTGTTGTTGGCGATGACAATGGCATGGGAAGTGGCGGTATGATTCTGAAAACCACAAATGGAGGTACTGATTGGGTATCTCAGCCAAGCAATACATATTCGATATTAAATTCAGTTCATTTCACTGATTTAAATACAGGTTATATTTCGGGTGGATCGGGTCTTATTTTAAAAACAATCGATGGTGGCACCAATTGGAATGCTCTAACAAGCAATGTATCAGGGAATTTAAAATCGATTTGTTTTCCAAGCATCACTACTGCATTTGTTGTGGGAAGTGGTGGTACAATAATAAAAACATCGGATGCTGGTACTATTTGGACCCCACAAACCAGTGGCGTAACCACGATATTAAAATCAGTATTTTTCGTCAATCCAAACACAGGATATACTGTTGGGGATGAAGGTGTTATTTTGAAAACAACAAATGGCGGAACCAACTGGATTGCTCAAAATAGTGGACTAACAGGCTCCTACAAAAATATAAATTCAGTTTATTTTACCGATGTGAATACGGGATATGCTGTTGGACAACACGGAAATATTTTGAAAACGATAAATGGCGGTACAAATTGGATTGCCCAAACAAGCAATGTGACGAACGATATTTTTTCAGTTAATTTTTTAGATGCCAATAATGGATATGCAGTGGGCTGGACTAAAGTTTTGAAAACCACCAATGGAGGCTCTACATGGGTTGTTCAAAGTAGCGGAATAAACGGAACTTATGATAATTTGAATTCCGTATTTTTTGTGGATGCAAACACAGGATATACTGTGGGAAATAAGGGACGAATTTTGAAAACGACCAATGGTGGTGGTGTCGGAATAAGAGAAAATATGGTAGAAAAACAGATTCATATCTATCCCAATCCTGCTTCTGATTTGCTTACTTTAGATATTGACAACAGAAACAATGCAGATTTGACCATAAATATTTATAATTTGATTGGCAAATTAATCAAAACTGAAGTTCTTAAACAGAATCAGAGCCAAATTAATCTAGAATCTTTAAATAACGGAGTTTATATGCTTGAAGTTAAATCTAAAGAATGGACTGAAAAACAAAAACTAATTATAAAAAGATAATTTGGTGGCTTATAATTAAGGCTTGCTACAATTGGGGGTTTGGGTTTTAGAACAGTGTCGTCCTTTTTCAAAGGTCCAACTTGAACAGAAAGAGATTCTGATTCCCCTGCCATTAGCAAGCCTTAAAACAAGCTGGGTGCTATTTTCGAGAAACATTAACATCATTAGATACGAAAAAAAACATTGCCTTTTTTACTCTTATTTGCCTATTCATTTTTGAATGTAAAGCACAACAATCAAAAATGGATATAGAAAAATTCAACTATAGTAAGTATCGCAATATGGAGTTTGACGATAGATCTAGTTCATTAATTAGTCTAAAGGAAAATGATAAACGAATTCAAATTCACGTTGATAATATTGTAACAGTCATTGAAACAGATACTAATAATCGTTTTGGAATTACAAAAACGTATTCTCGAAAGGATTTTAGTCTTTTGACAGAATGCACAACTTTCTCCGGGAAGAATATTGGAATACTTAAACGGTATGATTCAATAGGACAAGTTGTTGAAATCAATTTAGACAAAGATTACGACTTCTCTATCGAAGAACTAATTAAGAAAGTTGAAAAAGAATACAAACTTAATATTAACAAAATCAGCAATATTGGTTTTGACCGAAGATTTGTTATAGAGAATAATAAGGGAAAATATTGTTATATAATTCTTTTTCCTAACGCAATTCATAATGGATATAGACAACTCACCTTTGATGGACAAAATGGGAATCTAATTGAAGACAAGAGTGGTTATTTTGAAGAGTGATACTTAAACAAAACAGCACACAACAAATGCCCAGTGCGGAGGATTAGTAACAAGACCAAAAGAAACTACAAAAACAAAATTACAAGTAATGAAGCATTCAATATCAATACTAATTTTACTCTTTTCCTATTTATTTTCTTTCGGGCAAGAAAAGTATTCCTATGAATTTGAAAAACTAGATATAACCGATACTATTTATAATAACGAAGAAATAAAATCTTTAAAAAGTGATATAGAATATAGTTACTCTGATTATTTTTTTGCGGATAGATATTTTAAAGGAGAAATTGAGGAAACAATACATTGTATGATTAAGAAAAACCATGATTATTGGATTTCTTATGCAATTCCGTATGAATACGGTCTAAATCAATCATCATTTTTAATTGGTCCATCCGAAAACAAAAAATATTTTTTAGCTTCATCCTATTACAATCATCTGTCTCATGAAGCTGGTGGAGGCAATGAAAACACAATTGAAAAGTTGATAATTATTGATATCGAAAACAATTCGTATGTTCAAATTAAATCTTATACTAAAGACCAATATTGGCAACAAGATGAAGAAGGAGAATCTTACATAGTTAATGACCAAAATTCAATGATTTCAAAATTTATATTTGAAGATAATCATTTAATAATTCTAAATACGTGTCTTAATTCTGAGGGAATGGAAGATTGCCCTAATCCAGGTGGTTTATATGAATTTAAAAATAACAAACTAAGAAAAATTAAAAATTACAACCCTTTAAAATTAGGATTTACTGCGATAAACTATATTGGCGAAATAGCTATCGGAATGACTTTGGAAGAAGTAAAATTAGTATATCCTAACGTACAATTTATACAAAAAGAAAACATATATGGTAGTTGTGCGGATGCAAAAACAGGTTATGAAGTTTGGAATGACAATGAATTACTGGGTTTTATTATAACTAAACCTGCAGACAAAATTGAAGGTGAAGAGATTAACTATGCCAATCAGATAATAGTCCAATTTCTTGTATTTTCAGCAAAATTTAATTTTGAAAAAATAAGTATTAATAATAAAGTATCAGAAGTATTAAAAATGTATCCAAAAGCAAACGTTCGGATTGATTTATTGACTGAATGGGAACATATTTATATTAAAGACCTAAACATTGAATTGATTTTCAAAACAGATGAAAACAACAGAATTGGAATCTATAAAAATGAAGAGTTTGTTCAGCTGAAAAATGGAAAAGCCAAAGCAAATTTTATTCAAGTAAATTGAAATGACAAGCCACTAACAGCAGTTTTACGAAGTTCGCTACTTCGTGAAGCCGAAAAACGTTGAAAGCAAGCAGTAAAGAGACCATGCGTATATTAAAAGCAATATTGATTTTTTATAAAAAGTTGATTATTCCTACACTGATGTTATCTGGACTGATAGCATTTATAGGAATGAGAATAACTGGAGAATTTCCCATTTTGCTGGTTGGGTTTCTATCAATTATGCTTTAGGTCATTTAAAAGGCACAAATGTGTCGGTTACTCTTCTTGCACAATCGATTATAACGGCATTGGTAGCTATTCCAATATTGGGTGAAGCGTTAACAGTAAACCAAATAATTGGTGGCGTATTGGTGTTGGGCGGTATATATATTGTAAATAGACGCAGTAAATAGCGACTGTATGGACATGAAAACTCACACAACGGACAATTTACTATGTCATTAATAAATTTGAAAAAAACAAGAACAAATATGAACCGAACGAAGCCTTTTGAATTTGGCTGTATAAGAACGGTTTTTCCTTTCTTAAAATGAGCTAAGGCTATTAAAACGACTACAGAATAGATGACTGATAATAAACATATTTTTTTTTTTGGTAAGACAGGCGGAACGATTATAGTTTTACAATTATTGCTAATATTAAATGGCTGTTTTTTTGAGCATCAGCAATTATTGAACAATTCAATCCCTTGGTTTTAAAATTACAAATTAAGATAAGAAGTCAAAAATAATTTTAACTTTGCAAGTCACTAAGTATTGTTTGCAAGAAAACACCATTTTTTTCGCTAGAAGGTTGAAATTTTGGTCTATTTTGGCAAAAATTAGTTTTCTAACTTTATTAAATTAACTGAAATAAAATAAAAAACATATATGGCAAAAGGAATTAAATTCAGTTTAGTTTACCGCGACATGTGGCAGTCGTCAGGCAAATACGTTCCACGGGTTGATCAATTAAAAGAAATCGCTCCTGTCATCATCGATATGGGCTGCTTTGCCCGGGTTGAAACAAATGGTGGTGCATTTGAACAAGTTAATTTATTATTTGGCGAAAATCCAAACACAGCAGTTCGCGAATGGGTAAAGCCTTTTAATAATGCAGGAATTCAAACACACATGCTCGAAAGAGCATTAAACGGAATTAGGATGTATCCCGTTCCGGCAGATGTTCGTAAACTTATGTTTAATGTAAAAAAAGCTCAAGGAGTAGATATTTCGCGCTCGTTTTGTGGCTTAAACGACCATCGGAATTTAGAATTATCGATAAAATATGCAAAAGAAGCTGGCATGATTTCACAAGCAGCTTTAAGCATAACCCATTCCGAAATTCACACGGTAGAATATTTTATGACCGTTGTGGATAAAGCAGTAGAATACGGTGCCGATGAAATTTGCCTAAAAGATATGGCAGGTGTTGGACGTCCTCACTCCTTAGGACTTTTGGTAAAATCGATAAAAACAAAATATCCTCATATTAAAGTTCAATATCATGGTCATACCGGACCAGGTTTATCTATGGCTTCGATGATAGAAGTGGCAAAAGCAGGTGTGGATTACGTAGATGTTGCTATTGAACCACTATCGTGGGGAATGGTTCATCCAGATGTTTTGGCGGTTCAAGCAATGTTAAAGGATGCTGGATTTAGCGTTCCCGAAATAAATATGAAAGCTTACATGGAAGCACGTCGATTAACTCAAAAATTTATCGATGACTTTTTAGGATATTTTATTGACCCTCGAAACCGTTTTATGACTTCGTTATTGATTGGTTCGGGACTTCCTGGCGGAATGATGGGCTCGATGATGGCGGACATGAAGGGTATTCACGATGGCATTAATCGCTATTTAAAAGAAAATGGAAAACCCGAATTAACCACCGATGATTTATTGGTGAAATTGTTCGAAGAAGTTCAACATATTTGGCCCATGCTAGGAAATCCTCCTTTGGTTACACCTTTTAGTCAATACGTTAAAAATATTGCCTTAATGAATGTAATGAATTTAATTAAAGGTGGAAATCGATTCCAAATGATTGACAATAATTCGTGGGATATGATTTTAGGCAAAGCTGGAAAACTTCCAGGTACTCTTGCTCCCGAAATAATCGAATTGGCAAATGAAAAAAAATTGGAATTTTATACCAGCACTCCCCAAGATAATTATCCAAACGAACTAGACAAGTTTAGAGAAGAGATGAAAGCTAATAATTGGGATTGTGGTCCTGATGATGAAGAGTTATTTGAATTAGCTATGCACGGACGACAATATCACGATTACAAATCGGGAATTGCAAAAAAACGTTTTGAAGAGGAAGTTCAAAAAGCAAAAGATGCCCTTGTTGTGAGTGAACAAAAACCAGCAACTGAAGCTAAATCTGAAAAATCTAAAGTTGCGGATATCCAAGCAAAATTCCCTAATGCTAAACCAGTTATAGTACAAGTTGGTGGCAGAGTATATTGGGAAGCCGATTTTGAACAAAAATCAACTCCTATGCCACTTGGAACAGAAGTTAAAACTGGCGACACCGTAGCATACTTGCTTACTTTTTATGGAACCGAAACAATTACCTCAAAATTTGACGGAAAAGTAGTTGCTATTTGTGCCAAACAAGGCGAAATTATTGCTAAAGGTGAAGCTTTATTGTTTGTAGAATAATAAATTTTAAACTTTTTCAAAAAAAAGGAGACCATGACTAAAATCTAAGTCTCCTTTTTATTTTCAATCCTTTTGATATATTTTTTACTTTTGTGTAAACTATCTTTGATAAAATGAAAAAAACATTTTTTTTAATCTTGATACTTCTCTCGTTGATTCCGAGCATTTTTGCACAAAGCAAAGGCGAAGTTGGGCTGGATGAAACAATTTTGAATCAACGCAAACAATGGCTCGAAACGTATAAAAAAAATTACCCTAGCATTTTCAAAAAAAGCATTTCCGATAATTCACAGCTGTTTTTTTTATTTACTTATTTGCCAATTTCGGATATTATTTCTAAAAATGAAGTTTTTTTTCAAAAACAGATTAACATCGCAAATTTAACCCGCGAAAAAACTTCTTGGGGCAAATCTATTCCCGATTTATTGTTTAAACAATACATACTTAACCCGCTGATTTACAACGAAACTTTGGACTCGTTTAGGCTATATGCCCACAAAGAATTGTTTCAAAAAGTTTCAAAATTAACCATTACAGATGCAGTGGTTGAAGTTGGCTATTGGTGCCGTGAAAACATAATTGCCCTTCACGGAAAACCTCAAATGGGAAATCCATTGGCATCGCTAAATGCAAGAGAAGTCAGCTATTTAGATGCTGTCATTTTTCAAGTTGCAGCAATGCGGTCGGTTGGAATTCCTGCAAGATTAGATTATGTGCCAGCATTGGCTCATACCGATGGTGAATTTTATTTTATAGAAGTTTGGATAAATGAAAAATGGACTATTATACCCGTAAATGAACCTCGGAAAATTTTGGACCAAACTTGGGCAAAATCTGTCCTCGAACGATCGCTAGTTGCATATAATCGATGTATTGGGAACGACATGTTTAATGAAAACACAGAAATTAAAACTCCTTTTTATCAAATACAGAACATTCAAAAACAATACGGATTTCAAACAAAGATTAAAATAACAGTTGTTGACACCGCAAACAAGCCAATAAGTAATGCTCCTGTTAGTTTAATGCTAATAAAAAATGCATCCATTTTTCCGTTTATTACAAAACCAACTGGCAGCGATGGAAGTTGCACGTTTTATACTGGAGCTGGTTTATTTACCGCATTTTCGGCACAAGGCAACGATTTTAGTTTTGCATTTATAAATACAAATCAAGGAAATGATTATACGATAAAGCTTGTAAATCATTTTACCACTAATTTAAACTATGTTTTTAGCATAGTTCCTCCCGCCGAAAAATATGGAATTACAAAAGTAATCCCAATTACTGGCGAAGAGTTGGCGAAAATATATACCTGTGATACTATTCGCAGATATTCAAAAGGTTCAAAACAATTAATATTGAATGTTATAAGTAAAAATAAAATCGATAAAATTCATGAAAAACATTTGGAGGCAAGTGGAGAAAACTGCTCGCAAGTTGGGGATTTTATAAAATTGAATAATAATAGTTTTTATTTTTCAGATTTTATGGATGTTTTATCTCCTAAAATCCTTTATAACAGCAGTGCAAACGATTTAAAATCAATGCTACCTTCAGGGGATAACATTAAAACTCAAAAAGGATTTTACAGCGACATTAATTATAAAAACTACATTTTAAATCCACAACTTGCAAATGAATTGCTCACTCCATGGCGAGTATATTTTGAAAAGACATATTCGGAACTGCAAAAAAAAGCCATAACAGATATTAAAACGCTTATAAATCATGTGAAAAACAGTATTATTTTAATATCCGACGAAGAAAATTACTCAAACAATCCCATCTCCCCAATAGATGTGGACAAATTGAAAATTGCAGATAAATATTCGCGTGATTTATATTTTATTGCATTGTGTCGAACTTTTGGAATTCCTGCTCAATATAGCTACAACTTCGACAAACCATTAATTTACGATGGTTCCGATTGGAAAACAATATGTTTTGAAACAGGGGATGTTTGTGATGAAAAATACAACTCTACGATTGCGTTATTGGAAGAGAGAAATCCAGTAACAACCATAAAATACGGAACTAATTATTCATTTTTGAATTATAACGACAATAAATTCAAAACTTTTCAAGTCAAAAAGTTTAATAAACCAAATGATTCTCCTCGGGAATTTACTTTAGAAAATGGTTTATATGCTTCTACAAGTATATCTCGAACTCCAAGTTGCGTTACAATTTTTAATTTGAATTTTTACAAAATGGAAAACAACGTTATTCATGGAGGATTATTTTTTGCGCATACCACCGAAAATCGGGAAAACTATGGCAACATTGACCCTAAAAACACAATTCAGGTGAACACCTCTCCCCCACAATCATTAATCAAATTTTCGGAAAATTCTGGCTCCATAATTACCTACATTAACCCTGCTGAATATGCATCTCTTTCGGCTGTAACCGAAATCCTTGAAAACTACAATTACTATCCAGCATGGAAAGGTAATTTTTTAATTTTCGTTCCCGAAAACACTTTAAAATTCATCGCCCACTACATTCCAACAGATTTACCCAAAAACATCACAATTATTGAAGATAAGCAAAGCAAGGTGTTGAATTATTTAACATCTATCGTTCATTTTGATTTTTCGAACTATTTGCCAGCGTTTTTCATTATAAATCCTCAAAATAGTGTTGTTTATTTTTCAAATTCGTATAAAACTTTTATCATGGATGAATTTTATCGGATTTTAAAAGAATACGATTTACTAAACGAAATAAAGACAAACCCATCCTCAGGAACACTTCCAATTTTTGATAAAAACGATCACTAAAACTTAAATTTTAATTAGAATTACAAGATAAAATAGGCGTAATTTTTAAAAAAAATAAATTATTATATTGATTAGCACAATTTTATTTTTAAATGAACGAGATTTTTTATAATTTTGCTCACAATTTCACAAAATATACAATAATAATATAAATTCTTAATTAGAAAAATGAAAGTATACCAAACAAACGAGATCAGGAACATTGCATTGATTGGTGGTTCGAGATCAGGAAAAACTACACTTGCAGAAGCCATGATGTTTCATGGAGGTGTGATTAGCCGCAGAGGCTCAATTGATGACAAAAGTACCGTATCCGATTATCGCGATATTGAATTAGAACGCCAAGGTTCTGTTTATTCAAGCGTATTAAATTCACAATTTAACGGGAAAAAAATTAATATTATCGACTGCCCTGGTTTCGATGATTTCGTTGGAGAAGTTATTACTGCACTCAGAGTAGTGGAAACTGCTGTTATTGTGGTAAATGCAAACAACGGAGTGGAAGTTGGAACAGAAGTGGGTTGGCGTTGGACAAAAAAGACAGATAAAGCAGTTGCTTTTGTAATAAATCAAATGGATCACGACAAAGCCAATTTTGAAGAGGCTCTTCGTCAAATAAAACAACTTGGTGGTGGAAACGTAACAGTTGTTCAATATCCAATTGAAGGCACTGGTTTTGTTGGAGTTATTGATTTAATGAAGATGAAATTGTTGAAATTTCCAGTAAGCGGTGGAGTTGCAGAAATTGCAGACATTCCTGCTGCTGAACTAGCAAAAGCCGAAGAATTACAAAATATATTAATTGAAAATGCTGCCGGTAACGATGAGTCGCTTATGGAAGCATTTTTCGAAAACGGAACATTAAGCGAAGAAGAAATTTCGAGAGGTTTAAAACTTGGAATTATCAATCGCGGAATTTTCCCAGTATTATGCATTTCTGCTAAAATGGATCAAGGTGTAAATCGTTTATTAGAATTTATGATTAACAACTTCCCTGCTCCAAATGAAGTTGCTCCAAATAAAACTACAGACGGAAAAGAACTTAACTGTAATTCTTCCGATGCTCCAATTTTATATATTTTCAAAACAACCATTGAACCTCATCTTGGTGAAATGTCAATTTTTAAAGTGTATGGTGGCGAAATAACAGAGGCAATGGATATGCTAAATCCAACTACAAGCTCAAAAGAGCGTCTATCGCAACTACTTGCAATAGCTGGTAAAAATCGCGAGAAAGTTGAAAAATTAGCTGCTGGTGATATTGCTGCTACTATTAAGCTTAAAAACACAAACAGCTTAAACACTCTAAATACTTCAAAAAACAGTAATTATGTGGTTGCACCTACCGATTATCCAGATGCAAAATTCCGTACTGCAATAAAAGCCAAAAGCTCAACAGATGATGAAAAATTAGGAGCTATTTTAACAGACCTTCGAAAACAAGATTTAACATTGTTGGTTGAATACTCGAAAGAGCTAAAACAAATTATCGTTTCAGGTCAAGGAGAGCAACACATTAACGTTGCAAAATGGTTTATCGAAAAAGCTAATAAAATCGAGATTGACCTTTTTCCACCTAAAATACCTTATCGCGAAACTATCACAAAACCAGCCGAAGCGATGTATCGCCACAAAAAACAATCAGGTGGTGCCGGACAATTTGGCGAAGTTCATATGCTAATTGAACCATGGTATGAAGGCAAACCAAATCAAACTAGATATCCAATTCGCGGAACGGAAGAAATACTATTAAACTGGGGCGGAAAATTAATTTACAACAACTGTATTGTTGGAGGTTCTATTGATGCACGTTTTATGCCAGCCATTTTAAAAGGTATCATGGAAAAAATTGAAGAAGGTCCACTTACAGGATCATACGCACGCGACATCATTGTAAACGTTTACGACGGTAAAATGCACCCTGTTGATTCAAACGAATTAGCATTCAAATTAGCTGGTCGTCAAGCTTTTAAAGAAGCTTTTAAAAATGCTGGTCCTAAAATTTTGGAACCAATATACGATGTTGAAGTTATGGTTCCTGCCGATCGTATGGGCGACTGTATGACCGATTTACAAGGACGTAGAGCAGTGGTTATGGGAATGGATAGCGAAGGTGATTACCAAATCATCAAAGCACGTGTTCCACTTGCTGAAATGAATAAATATTCAACTTCATTAAGCTCCATAACAAGCGGTCGTGGAATGTACACCCTAAAATATTACGACTATCAACAAGTTCCAACCGATGTTCAAGTTGCTTTACTAAAAGCTTACGAAGAACAAGAAAAAGACGACGAATAGTCAGATTTTTTATCCAAAAAAGAGGTTGCAATTTAAGCAACCTCTTTTTTTTGGTTTAACCAGTGATTAAGCCTGTCGAAATCACAATACATTATAATCAAGCTTCGACTTCGCCGTGGCGAATCAGCATGAACATTCAACAAGATGCATGACCATTCGAAAAGATTATCATGAACAGGCGACAAGCTCAGCATGAACAGGCGACAAGCTCAGCAGGAACAGGCGAAAGTCTCCAAGAGCTTGTTCGGATTTGCAATCCGAACCAACTAAAAATTTATCAGATTAAAAGTATAATTTCTTCTATGAATCAGAGGTTTCGACAAGCTCTACCTCCAACTGGTATTTGGTTTCAACAATTTGTACAAAAACAATATAATGTTTAGATTTATTTAACCCAAAATAGCAAAACAACAAACCCAAAGTGTTTAAAAAATAATTAGAA
>JBBQWB010000084.1:0-13992 GCA_038210985.1 Bacteroidales bacterium | reverse complement strand
GCAGGGGCAATAAATTGCGGAAAATCCATATTTTAAAATACACAAAAACAAACCCTACCCTTCCTTCATTTTACCTATTAGCTTGTTATACAACATCATACAACAGATGTCAAAATTTATATCGGACAACAGTGATTTTTCTAACTCTTTTTTATAAAAATATTGCTAGTCCGAAAAAAAATACCTTGTTTTTGTATTTTTTTTTTAACTTTGACCATCAATTTTAACATATGAAAAAATTAGCAACTCTTCTTTTACTATTTTTAATATTAAGCATAAAAGCTTTTAGTCAAAGTGGGCATGAATACTTGAAAATTGGGAACGAAATGTTTAATAATGGCGATTACAAGGGATCTGTTCAAAATTTCAGCAAAGCCATTGAATTAAATATAAAGGATGCAGATGTGTATTTTAATCGTGCCAAAGCGAAAGAGCGTACAGGCGAATTAGATGGTGCCATTGATGATTACACAAAAGTTATTGAAATTTCACCCATTGATTATCAAGCATATACTCGCCGAGCATTGGTAAAATTCACCATCGATAGATTTAAAGATGCATTGTTGGACTATAATAAAGCGATAGAATTAAATTCAAACGATTCAAAATTATTTATGTATCGAGGTTTAGTAAAAGCTAAAATGAACGATATTAAAGAATCTATAATTGATTTTGACAAAGCCATTGAATTGGATTCAAAAAACTATGCAGCATACATGTATCGTGGAAATGCAAAACTAAGATTTGACGATTTCAATGGTGCTTTAGCCGAATTCAACAAATCCATCGAAATTAATCCAAAATTTGCCAAGACTTATTTTCACAGAGGAAATACCAAGCTCATTATGAATGATTTTCAAGGTGCATTAGCCGATTACAACAAAGGGCTAGAATTATCGCCTAAAGATGCAGACTTATATTTCTTTCGGGGAAATACAAAATTCAAATTAAAAGACAAAAAAGGTGCTTGTGCCGACTGGAATAAATCGCTAGAACTTGGAAAAGTTGAAGTTTCGGGACTGATTAAAAGAACTTGTGGGGATAAGTAATTTTCCAAAATTATTGATTCAAATCGTCATTGCTTTCATAAGGAATTTTTCGTAATAGCTTTAAAGGATAAACTGCTGGGATAAACGATAATTCTTTTACCACAAAGCTTCTAAATTTGTCATGCATCCGCCACTGGCCAGAGAAACGAAGTGTAGCGAGACATCTATTACGTTAATAGATTCCTCACCACGTATCGGAATGACAAATCGCTTGGGTAAACGATAATTCTTTTACCAAGTTGAGGAAAGGAGAAATCTTATATGTTTCAATAAAGCACTAATTAAATCTTGGATTTACAACATTGTTGTAGATTGAACCAAACGAATAACTAATACCAAAATTTGCCCACATCGAATAATTCGTTTGAAGCTGTTTAATGCTTAAAAGCACATCATCTCGGGATGCCTCGCCCTTTGGTAGTCCAATTTGATTGCGCACAATGCTATAATTTAAACTCCAATTAACCGAAAGCCCTTTGTAAATTCTCCATTCAATGGATGTATAAAATTCTAACTGGTTTTTGGTAAAATCATTTAAAAGCGTCGAGCCATCAATCGAAAGATAAATATTTCCCCACTTTTGGATATTTTGATACGTTAATGAAAGATTTTGCCTTCCAACAATTTCTTTTGTTTTAAAATACACAGTGGTGTCGATATAATCGTAAAAAGAAGGACCAACACTATAATTTAGACATAATTTTCGTCGATTATATTCAGAATATTTATAAAAATTATATTCAATTGTGGGTTCAAACCCAATGGCAAAATCCAAATTCGAGTACGAAGAGGTATTTGAATTTACATATTCACCAATAGACCAATGATCGTTAATGCTTTTACCATATAAATGCGAAAAATAAATACTTTGACTAGTGCCAATAATTATGTCACCATCGTACTTAAACTGTTGCTCTTGAAATGAGTTTCCCAAACTAAAATATATTTTCGAAGCTTCGGTTGTTCTGTTGGCACTTACGGATGAATTAAAATAAAAAGAAGAACTGGATGATTGTCCGTTAAAATTACCTTGTGCACTTAAACTAAAAAGCCACGAATTCCATTTATCAACCACATTAAACGACTCTTTATCTTCATTTTTATACTCAATATCGATATACTCAATGAGTGGAGTTTTAGATACATACCTAATTAATCCTATCTTCAGTTTTTTTTCTAAAATAGTTCTAATTTCCTCATCGGTAGCATCGGAACTAGTGCAAATTTTAATGGTATCATTGATTCCTTTAAATGAATTTTGACCTATAAAAAACATCGAAAACTCAGTTCCTCCGCTATTTGTCGAATTTTCGGTTACCAATAAATGCACATGGGCATCTTTTGTATCGCGGACATAATTAACCCATTTAATATTCTTTTTTATGGACGATAAATCGCAATTATTACAATCGATAAATAATTTAATAGCATCTTTTCGAATGCTGTCCACATTAACCGAATCAAGGTTTTGTGATTTTGAATTAAGTTTGAAAGAGAAAATGAAAATTAAGATCAAAAAATAATATTTTTGTTTCTGAAGCATAAGTTATATTTTTAAATGCTAAGCATATTGAAGTCAAAAATACAAATTTACTTGCACTAAATTAAAAAAAATTATACAAAAAAATTTAACATAATTCACGCTTCACTTTTTAAGACTACCAATTTTCTCAACTATCTCTTTTTCAAAAGAATAGATTAACCTTTCCTTTTGAATTTTTTCGGTTTTTTTGTCAAACATTCCTGTGCAATTATGAATGTTTATATTATGGAGCTTCAAAATTACGGCATCATTTTTTTCAATTATTATTAAAATACATTTCACTCTATCGCAATAGTTTGAACTTACTTCTTTGAAATATTTTCCAACTTCAACGCTATATTCAAAAGTGCCATTTAAGGAAACATACAACGTGTCTTTTAAAGGTATTTCATAATTATTTATGGATATTATCTTTTTCGAGTTTTCATTAAAAAGCGTATCCGAATACTTTTTAAACGAAGACACATAGTAAAATAACGAGTCGTTGCTATTAATAGGTATGCTATAATTTGAATTTTGAATATAGTCCGAAATAGGAAGGTTATATTTATTGGAATCCAGCCTCGAAATTTCATTTATACAATCAAGTAGCTCAAGCTTATTCATTTTAAACTCGTACGAAACATTAAAATCGATATTTTTAACATAACTGGTTGCTAAAAAAGAAAAAATGGCAATGCCAAAAGGTAAAAAAAAATGGAATTTTAAACAATTTAAGGATCCCTTTTTTCTGAAAAACAAAACCTGCAAAAGGAATAATCAACAGAGCAAAATAATCGGTGTAATCAATTACTCGAGTAATTGAAAAAAAAGAATAAGAATTCCAAAAATCAATAAACCCTTGCGAAAAAGGCGATTTCCACCAAACAAAAGCCAAAGCAATGGATATTAAAACATGTTTTTTATATTTTTAAAAAAGTGCTAAAAAAAATAATGAAAAAACGAATAAGCCAAACACATCGGATATTTTACCTGTTATCGCATTTCCAAATGCACTTTTTAAATAAAAATCATTTAATAATAAAAAGATGAGAGCAACAACAAACCAATACGATTTAAAAACAGCAAGTTCTATTTTGTGATGATTTTTCATTTTAAAATATTTATTTCCAATAATAATTTCAAAATTACATAAATTTGGTTTACAGATGATAACATTCTAATTTTAGCGATAAATAATTGGCATAAGTCGATATTCACTTTAACCATGTAATATTTAGATTATATTTGCCAAAAAATAAACATCATGAAATTAAAACAATTTTCAATTTTCATTTCACTTTTTGTCATAAGTGTAAGCGTTTTTTCACAAAACATGGCAAAAGTAACCCTAGAAGATATTTGGATGAATTATTCATTTTATCCCGAAAGAGCAGAAAACATAACCCCATTAAACGATGACAAGCATTATGTAATTCTTGAAAACGGAATTTTTATAGAAAAGTATGAGTTCAAAACAGGGAAAAAAATTGAAAGTATTGCACGAAGTGGTGAAATTTTAGACCCAAAAAGCAATAAATCGATTGGTAAAATTGATGATTTTTCGTTTAACTCTGATGAAACTCAGCTACTAATAGCCTATGACGAAACTAGCCTTTATCGACGTTCGAGCGAATCGTATTACGTTGTTTACAACATTAAAACTAAACTTACCCAAATGGTTTTTGAAGATGGAAAAATTCAATTAGCACAATTTTCACCCGACGGCAAAAATGTTTCTTTTATATTCAAAAACAATTTATATATTAAAAATCTAATTACCAATAAATTAACTCAAGTTACCACCGATGGATTAGACAGAAACATCATAAATGGAGGAACCGATTGGGTTTACGAAGAAGAATTTGAATTAACTAAAGCAAATATATGGTCGCCCGATGGAAAAAAAATTGCGTTTTTGCGTTTTGACGAAAGCAAAGTAAAAGAATATAGTATGCAAATGTGGGGCGAACTTTATCCCGAAGATCATAAATTCAAATATCCAAAAGCTGGCGAAGACAATTCGGTAGTTGACGTTTTAATTTATGATACCGACTTAAATAAAACAAGCAAATTAGATGTAGGTTCGCAAAACGACCAATATATTCCTCGTTTTTACTGGGTTCCAAACTCATCTAACTTGCTAATTATGAAAATGAACCGCCATCAAAGTCAGATGGAATTAATTCAATTTGATTATCCCCAATTATCACAAAAAACAATTTATACCGAAGAAAATAAATATTGGGTTGAAGTTCCTGAATTGTTTTTATCGAATAACGGGAAAGAGATTTTTCTATCATCCGAATCCGATGGATTTAACCATATATATATTGTAGAAATTTCAAATGGAATAAAAAAACAATTAACAAAAGGAAAATGGGATATTGAACATATTCAAGGTGTAGATGAAATTGCAAAAAAGATTTATTTTACTTCATTTATGGAATCGAGCATCGAAACGGTTTTATCCTCAGTTACAATGGATGGCAAAATTGAAAAATTATCCACTCAAAAAGGAAATAACAGTGCCGTTTTTAGCAAAAAACTTGGATATTATTTCAACACTTATTCGAGCTGTTCAATACCTCCACAAGTAAATCTTTACGATAACAAAGGAAAACTTGTTCGAGAAATTATTACAAATAATGCTTTAAAAGAAAAACTGGAAAAATACAAACTTTCACCAAAAGAGTTTTTTACCATAAAAAATGCAACAGGTAATGACCTTGACGCATGGATGATAAAACCCACAAATTTTGATTCTAATAAAAAATATCCAGTGCTGATGTTTGTATATGGTGGTCCAGGTTCAAAATCGGTTGAAAACCAATGGGATTATTTTGATTATTTTTGGTATCAAATTTTAGCCGATAAAGGATATATTATCGCATGCGTTGATAATAGAGGCACAAATGGCAAGGGCGAAGAATTTAAAAAGTGTATTTATAAACAAATGGGGAGATACGAAACCGAAGATCAAATTGATGGAGCAAAATATTTTTCAAGCTTACCCTACGTGGATGGAAAAAGAATTGGTATTTGGGGTTGGAGCTACGGTGGATACATGTCAACGCTTTGCATAACAAAAGGTGCAGCAGAATTTAAAACAGCTATTGCAGTAGCTCCAGTTACCAATTGGAGATATTACGACAATATTTACACCGAACGATTTATGCAAACTCCAAAAGAAAACGCCAAAGGGTACGACGATAATTCACCAATTAATCATGTTAGCAAATTGAAAGGGAATTTTTTATTAATTCATGGTTCGGCAGATGATAACGTACACTATCAAAACAGCATGATGTTGTTAAATTCTTTGGTTAAAGCAGGTAAACAATTTGAGATGTTTGTTTACCCAAATCGAAACCACAATATTGCAGGAGGAACAACACGTTACCATTTATATGTTTTGCTTACTGACTTTATCGAAAGAAAATTATAAAAAAACTTGTTTGAAACAAAATTATTATTATTTTTGCAACTCGAAAAATCGAATAATTAATTACATTTATTAAAAGAAAGAGGTATTATTATGATTATTGTTCCCATAAAAGAAGGAGAAAACATCGACAGAGCCTTAAAAAAATTGAAAAGAAAATTTGAAAAAACAGGCATTGTTAAGGAATTACGTGAACGTCAAAAATTTACAAAACCTTCAATCATAAAAAGGGAGCAACGCTTAAAAGCAATTTACATTGAGCAGACTTATTCTAACAATGATTAATTTTTTTTAAGAGAAACTACTTGCAAACCGTAAAATATTTTTGTAACTTTACAAAACATTTTACGGTTTTTTTATGCATTTATCCGAATATTCGCAATATTTAATTTCAGAGAAACGCTATTCGTCTTACACGGTAAAGTCATATCTATCGGATTTAGAGCAATTTTCCTTTTATTTGAGAGTTCAATATCAAATGGAAGATTTATCAAAAGCAACTTCAATTCAAATTAGATCGTGGATTTCGCAATTGATGATTGGAAAAATGAATAGCCGGAGTGTAAACCGAAAACTATCCACTTTAAGGAACTACTACAAATATTTAATCCGACATGGTTATTTAGGCTCAACTCCATTAGAAACGATTGTTGCTCCCAAAACAAAAAAACGTCTTCCACAATATTTAGATGAATCCAAAATGAATGAATTATTGGATTTGGAATTTTACGATGACGGATTTGAAGGAGTTCGAGATAATTTAATTATAAAGATATTGTATGCAACAGGAATTCGATTGTCGGAATTAATTAACTTAAAAGATAGCGATGTTGATTTTTCTGAACAAAATATTAAAGTTTTAGGTAAAATAAATAAAGAACGAATCATTCCTATTGGGAAGGGATTAATTTCAAATATTGAAGATTATATAAAATTACGAGATGAGTCGTTTGATTTTACTAAACAAAACCCATATTTACTTGTTACAATTAAAGGTGACAAAATTTACCCAAAAAGTGTTTACAGGACAGTTAGAAGCAATATGGGAAGAGTAACAACACAATCAAAAAGGAGTCCACACGTGATGCGTCATACATTTGCAACCCATTTATTAAATGGAGGTGCAGATATAAACGCAATAAAGGAATTATTAGGACATGCAAATTTATCAGCAACACAAGTTTACACGCATAATACAATTGGAAAGTTAAAAAAAATATATAAACAAGCTCATCCACGAGCATAAAAAAGGAGGTAACATGAACAGTAAAATCACAGCATTACATTTTAAGGCAGACGTTAAGCTCGAAGATTTCATTCAAGAGCGGATAAGCAAATTAGTAAAAATACACGATAGTGTTATTGGATCGGAAGTTTTATTAAAAGTAGAGAATACCGATAAGCCTGAAAACAAAACAGTGGAAATGAAGCTAATTATTAAGGGAAATGATTTATTTGCATCAAAAACAGGCAAATCGTTTGAAGAGGCTACAGACACAGCCATTACAGCTATCCACAAACAGCTTTTAAAGAAGAAAGAGAAGATAAAAGGAATTTAATTTGATTTTTTTATAAAAAAAATTTACAGAATGTTTGGTAAATCAAATTTTATTTATAATTTTGCAGTCCCTTTTGATAGGGACTGCGTTTTTTGAAGATATGAACGAGCATGCCGATGTAGCTCAGTTGGCCAGAGCAGCTGATTTGTAATCAGCTGGTCGGGGGTTCGAATCCCTCCATCGGCTCTCAAAATTAAAATCGGGGAGATTCCAGAGTGGCTAAATGGGGCAGACTGTAAATCTGTTGGTAACACCTTCGGAGGTTCGAATCCTCCTCTCCCCACTTTAGCGGAAGTAGCTCATTTGGTAGAGCGACAGCCTTCCAAGCTGTAGGTAGCGGGTTCGAGACCCGTCTTCCGCTCTTTGGTTTGCCGTTGTGGCTCAGTGGTAGAGCACTTCCTTGGTAAGGAAGGGGTCACGAGTTCGACTCTCGTCAATGGCTCTGACTTTTTTTTATTATAATAAACTGAACTAAAAACACCTTTAATTGAATAATTGATATGGCAAAAGAAAAATTTGAACGCAACAAGCCGCACTTAAACATTGGTACTATCGGTCACATCGATCATGGTAAAACCACTTTAACAGCGGCAATTACTAAAGTTTTAGCAGAAGCAGGCTTCTCTGAATTTAGATCATTTGAATCTATTGATAGTGCTCCTGAAGAAAAAGAACGTGGTATTACAATTAATACTGCACACGTAGAATATCAAACAGCAAATCGTCACTATGCACACGTTGACTGTCCAGGACATGCTGACTATATTAAAAATATGGTTACAGGTGCTGCTCAAATGGACGGTGCCATCATCGTTGTTGCTGCTACTGATGGTCCTATGCCACAAACACGTGAACATATCCTTTTAGCTCGCCAAGTTGGTGTGCCTAAATTGGTTGTTTTCATGAATAAAGTTGACATGGTTGACGATGAAGAACTATTAGAGTTAGTTGAAATGGAAATTCGTGAGTTATTGACATTCTACGGATTTGATGGCGACAATTCTCCAGTTATTCGTGGTTCTGCTTTAGGTGGTTTAAATAGTGAACCAAAATGGGTTGAAAAAATCATTGAACTTATGGATGCGGTTGATACTTATATCCCACTTCCAGAACGCGATAAAGACAAACCATTTTTAATGCCAATTGAAGACGTATTTTCAATTACAGGTCGTGGAACAGTAGCTACTGGTCGTATCGAAACTGGCGTTATAAATACAGCCGACAAAGTTGATATTATTGGAATGGGTGCGGAAAAACTAACATCCGTTGTTACAGGTGTTGAAATGTTCCGTAAAATTTTAGATTATGGTGAAGCTGGTGATAACGTAGGTTTATTATTACGCGGTATCGACAAAGACGAAATTCGTCGCGGTATGGTAATCGTAAAACCAGGTAGTGTAAAACCACACAAACACTTCAAAGCAGAGGTTTATATCTTGAAAAAAGAAGAAGGTGGTCGTCATACTCCATTCCATACAAAATATCGTCCACAATTCTACTTTAGAACCACAGACGTTACCGGAGAAGTTGTACTTCCAGAAGGTATCGAAATGGTTATGCCCGGTGATAACTTAACAATAGAAGTAAACTTACTATCCGAAATCGCATTGAATAAAAACTTACGTTTTGCAATTCGTGAAGGTGGACGTACAGTAGGTGCTGGTCAGGTAACAGAATTGTTAGATTAATAATAACATTGCAGAAAGAGATAACGGAAAATCCATTATCTCTTTCTTACGGGTGTAGCTCAATTGGTAGAGTAGTGGTCTCCAAAACCATTGGTTGTGAGTTCGAGTCTTACCACCCGTGCAATTTTGAAATAAAAAAAAATGAAAAAAGTAATAAATTACTTCAAAGAAAGTTATGAAGAGCTTTTTAAAAAAGTATCTTGGCCCTCATGGAGTGAATTGCAAAATAGTGCTGTAGTTGTATCCATTGCTTCCCTTATAATTGCTTTAATAGTATTTTTGATGGATTCAGTACTAAACTCAACCATAACTCAATTATATAAATTGTTTTAATGTTGAGAAAATTCCTTTATGAAGTTATGATAATCATCTGATATGTCTTTTAGAATGAGCGAAAACGATAAAAAATGGTATGTTCTTAGAACTGTAACCGGAAAAGAAAACAAGGTAAAACAGTATATTGAGAGTGAAATTTCACGTCTCAATATTTCTCATTTAGTAACTCGAGTACTCATACCAACAGAAAAAGTATATCAAATCAGAAAAGGCAAAAAGGTTAGCAAAGAGCGGAATTTTTTTCCAGGATATATCCTAATCGAAGCTGATCTTTCAGGTGAAACAGCCCATTTAATCCGACACATCCCAGATGTTTTAGGATTTTTAGGCTCGAATAAAACTCCTGAGCCAATTCGCCCTTCTGAAGTAAATCGGATTTTGGGTAAAGTTGATGAACTTACGGATATGAATGAGGAGTTTACAACACCTTTCATCATCGGTGAAACCGTAATAGTAGTTGATGGTCCTTTCAACAGTTTCTCGGGTGTTATCGAAGAGATAAACGAAGATAAAAAGAAACTTAAAGTTATGGTGAAAATTTTCGGAAGAAAAACTCCACTTGAATTAAGTTTCACACAAGTTGAAAAGGAATCGTAACTGTATTAAATAAATAATAAATTAAATTTAAAAAAACAAAATGGCAAAGGAAGTAGCAGGATTAATTAAACTACAAGTCAAAGGTGGTGCTGCAAATCCCTCACCTCCAATTGGCCCCGCATTAGGGTCAAAAGGGGTGAACATCATGGAGTTTTGTAAACAGTTTAACGCTCGTACACAGGATTCTGCCGGTAAGGTAATTCCTGTTATTATTACTGTTTATAAAGATAAATCATTTGATTTTATCTTAAAAACTCCTCCAGTAGCAGTCCAAATTATGGAAGTAGCAAAAATCCAAAAAGGTTCATCAGAACCAAACAGAAATAAAGTTGCTTCTGTGACATGGGAACAGGTTCAGTCAATTGCCGAAGGCAAAATGATCGACTTGAATTGTTTCACCGTTGCGTCTGCAATGTCAATGGTTGCAGGTACAGCGAGAAGCATGGGAATAACCGTTAAAGGAGAAAATCCATTAACAAAGTAATTAAACTTAAACAGTAAAAAATGACTAAGATATCTAAAAAACGTAAAGAAGCGTTATCAAAGTACGACAAAAATACTGTTCATTCCCTAACCGATGCGATTCAGGTTGTAAAAGACATTACATATACCAAATTTGATTCATCTTTTGATATTGATATACGCTTAGGCGTAGATCCTAGAAAAGCAAATCAAATGGTTCGTGGTGTCGTAACCTTACCTCATGGAACAGGAAAAACAGTAAGAGTATTAGTACTTTGTACGCCGGATAAAGAAGAAGAAGCAAAAGCAGCTGGAGCTGATTATTACGGATTAGACGAGTACGTCGACAAAATCAAACAAGGCTGGACAGACATTGATGTAATTATCACAATGCCAAGTGTAATGCCAAAAATTGGTGCTTTAGGTAAAATTTTAGGACCAAGAGGTTTGATGCCAAATCCAAAATCAGGAACTGTTACAATGGATATTGGGAAAGCAGTAATTGAAGTAAAAGCCGGAAAAATCGATTTTAAAGTTGATAAATTCGGTATTATTCATGCATCTGTAGCAAAAGTATCTTTTGAAAACAGTAAAATACTTGAAAATGCAAGAGAACTAGTTCAAACCATTCTCAAGTTGAAACCCACAGCAGCTAAAGGGACTTATGTAAAAAGCATTTATGTTTCTAGCACAATGAGTCCTGGAATTCAAGTAGAACCAAAATCAGTTACAATTTAATAAAGGTCATAAAAATGAAAAAAGAGTTAAAGAGTGAAATCACAAATTCGATTGTTCAAGACCTACAAGCTTACAAATACATGTATGTAACTGATATTTCGGGGTTAAATGTAGAACGAACAAACGCTCTTCGTCGCTTGTGTTTTAAACGTGATGTAAAACTTAAAGTAGTTAAAAACACGTTACTAAAAAGAGCAATGGAGACGTTAAATGTTGATTACTCCGAGCTATATCCGGTTTTACAAGGAAGTACATCTATAATGTTATGTAATGTAGGAAACACTCCAGCAAAATTAATTAAAGAATTCCGCGGTAAAAAAGCAATTCCTAATGTTAAGGGTGCATTTGTAGAAGATGTAACATTTGTAGGCGATAATTTAATTGAAACCTTGATTAATCTTAAATCAAAAGAACAACTTCTTGGTGATATTATCAGCTTGTTACAATCTCCAGCTAAAAATGTTATTTCGGCATTACAAGCAAATAGTGGTCAAAAAATCGCAGGCTTAGTAAAAACTTTGTCTGAAAAAAGTGAATAAATAATAGTAAATAAAACAATTAAAAAAAAAATAAAAATGGCAGATATTAAAGCATTAGCAGAACAATTAGTTAATCTGACAGTAAAAGAAGTGAATGAACTTGCACAAATACTGAAAGACGAATACGGTATTGAACCTGCAGCAGCTGCAGTAGCTATTGCAGCCGGTCCAGCAGCCGGAGCAGTAGAAGAAGTAGAAGAACAAACTTCATTTGACGTAATTTTAAAAGCAGCAGGTGCTCAAAAACTTGCAGTAGTTAAACTCGTTAAAGAATTAACCAGCCTTGGTTTAAAAGAAGCAAAAGAATTAGTGGATGCAGCTCCAAAACCAGTTAAAGAAGGTGTAAGTAAAGACGAAGCTGAAGCACTTAGAAAATCTCTAGAAGAAGCAGGTGCTGAAGTAGAGGTTTAGTAAGAATCTCTCTAATACTATAATACAGGTTTCCTGCCCTTTGGTAGGAACCTGTATTTCTTGATTTTTACAATTATCGTTCATTTATCTTACTAATTTAAAAAATTATAGGCCTTGGGAAAGTTACAGAACCAAAGACATAGTTTTGCATCGACAAAACCTGCAGATTATCCAGATTTTCTTGAATTACAATTAAAATCTTTTCAAGAATTTTTTCAGTTAGAAACAACAACTGAAAACAGAAAAAACGAAGGGCTATATAAAGTTTTTTCCGAAAATTTTCCAATTTCTGACGCCCGAAATAACTTTGTGCTAGAATTTATTGACTATTTCGTTGACCCTCCTCGTTATAACATGACAGAGTGTTTAGAAAGAGGTTTAACTTATAGTGTTCCTTTAAAAGCAAAACTTAAACTCTATTGCACCGATGAAGAACATGAAGATTTTGAAACAATAGTTCAAGATGTTTATTTAGGAATGATTCCTTATATGACACCTCAAGGCTCATTTATTGTAAATGGTGCCGAACGAGTAATTGTATCTCAACTCCACCGCTCTCCTGGTGTGTTTTTTGGAACATCCTATCACGCTAACGGTTCTCAATTGTTTTCAGCAAGAATTATTCCTTTTAAGGGCTCTTGGATTGAATTTACAACAGATATTAACAACGTGATGTATGCATACATCGATCGTAAAAAGAAATTACCCGTAACAACTTTGTTACGTGCTATCGGATTTGAAACCGACCGTGATATTCTTCAAATTTTCGACATGGCTACTGAAGTAAAAGTGTCTAAAGCAAACTTGAAAAAAGTTATAGGAAAACGTTTAGCAGCTCGGGTTGTTCGCTCGTGGCTCGAAGATTTTGTAGATGAAGAAACTGGTGAAGTTGTATCCATTGAACGTACCGACGTTTTAGTTGACCGCGAATCGGTTATTGAACCAGAACACGTTGATCTGTTTACGGATGCAAACGTTAAGACCATTCTTATTCATAAAGATGAAGGAAATAGTTCTGATTTTTCTATCATTTTCAATACCCTTCAAAAAGACCCTACAAATTCAGAAAAACAAGCTATTGAATACCTTTATTTTCAATTACGAAATACTGCTCCACCAGATGAAGAAACTGCTCGTGGGGTACTTGAAAAATTATTCTTTTCGGATAAAAGATACGACCTTGGTGAAGTTGGTAGATATAGAATCAATAAAAAACTAAACCTAAATACTTCCTTAAATATTCGTATTTTAACCAAAGAAGATATTGTTTCAATAATAAAGCACTTAATATCTCTTATTAATGCAAAAACCGAAGTGGACGACATCGACCATTTAAGCAATCGTCGTGTTCGTACAGTTGGTGAACAATTGTATTCTCAATTTGGTGTTGGTTTAGCACGTATGGCACGTACCATTCGTGAACGCATGAATGTTCGAGATAATGAAGTTTTTACACCTACCGACTTAGTTAATGCAAAAACTCTTTCTTCGGTTATAAATTCATTTTTTGGAACAAATCAGCTTTCTCAATTTATGGATCAAACTAATCCAATTTCAGAATTGACGCATAAACGTCGTATATCTGCTCTTGGACCAGGTGGTTTATCCAGAGAAAGAGCTGGCTTCGAAGTTCGTGACGTACATTA
>JBBQWB010000083.1:0-14990 GCA_038210985.1 Bacteroidales bacterium | reverse complement strand
GCAGCATGTTGTCCACATTTGCCATTCGATGAAGCTCATCATAGCTGATATTGAGGCATAAACGGGTTTGTGCTAAAACAAAAAGCATCCATAAATCCATTCCTGTTCTTCCAGTTTTTTTCTTGCCTTTTAATATTTTGTCTTTTAATATACTGAATACCTTTTCGTTATACTCTGGAGTCGTGAAAATCAATTTTAATGCAAATATTAATTTTGGATACGCAGAACGATATCTTGGATTTATTTGAATTTCTGATATTGGCTTTTGCCCTAATTGTAATTGTTGCTCGAATCTTTTTCTCATTTTGTGAATCTCCTTGAATTATTGTGCTAAAAATCTTATTAAAATAACTTAACATGCTCAAAATTAGTCATTTCAATTTATATATCAAAGAAAAAAAGGTAAAGATTCAAGAAATAAACTAACCGTTAATTGTTGATAGTCAGAGCTTTATGCTGATATTTGCAGACACTAGATACTATCTTATAAACAATCCGATGAGAATTATCAATTCATCTCGACCAATAACCAGTTAATTCGTGTTAAAGAACTTCAGGCTTTCCAATTCCTTGATAAGGATTGGAAATTATTGCTTTTGTTAGATGAATGATTTTTTAAGGATAGGTTTATTCGCACTTGTTATCCAAAAATCGAGTTGTTCTTTTGCGTTAGGTGTACAAATTATTTGCATAAACTTTCTAAATCATCCATGTTGATATTTATTCCTTTACCCTCCTCAATATCTTTTTCACCTTTTTTAATCATCTCCACATATTCCTTTTTGCATGCAGTATCTGGTTCGGAAACCTTAGAAATTTCGTATTTAATTTTAAGAGCTTTAAGTACAGATTTGATTGCTTCAATTTGAGAATCATCGTCGGAATAAGCCCTTGTTGTTTCGCCTTGGCGAATCACCAACGGGGCATGCCTTAAATCCTACTATTGGTCACGACTTGTAGTTGAAAAAGTGAAGTTAAACTACGGGCAGAAGCATTAGTTTTGTCTGACTATTTTTTTGTAATTAAAAAAGTGGTGAAGAAAAAATGTAACTTTAAAAATCAAATTCAAAACAGTGCAAAAGTTTGTTCAAGATTTCTCAGATATAAAAATACCGATTGATGTTAACGGTGTAGTTTACGACAACGAGGAGGACATAGCGTAGAATAAAAATAGCCTTTACCGTGAGTAAACACCATCAAGGCTATTTTAATTAATGCTTATTTTGCTTTAGCTTCGGCATCTTTAATCACTTTATCTGCCTCATCTTGTGCCGTTTTTAAAATCTGTTTCGATTTTTGATCTGCCTCTTGATTGAGTTTATTTGCTTTCGATTTTGCCTCATCATTTAGTTTTTGAGCAGTTTTTTCAGCTGCAATTTTGGCTAAAGGGTTTTTTGCTTCCGCAATAAGTTTTTTACCTTGGGTATCTGCTTCCTGAACCACTTTATCTCCAGCTTTTTTGGCTTCAGATTTTACTGCATCAGCTTTAACTTTGGCTTCAGCCATAATTTGGTCAGCCTTCTTTTTTGCATCTGCAATAGCTTTTGAAACTTCTCCTTTAACCGTCGTAATTACTTCTTGTTTCTTTTGCTCAATTTCCTTTTTAACAGTCTCTTTTACATCTTCTACCACATTTTTAGCTTTGTCTTTTAAACCAGTTTTAATTACAGGATTGGTAAAAGTTCCAGTAACAACTACGTCAAATTTAATAAGTTTGCTAAGGTTAATATTGGCTCCCTTTTCGTTTGCTTTACCAGTTAAATTGCTCACAAAATCATTCGCAACATTTCCAAATGCTTTTCGAGGTACTTCAACCTTTAATAAGTAATTTAACGTTTGGTCAAGCTTGCTATATCCCGAAACATGGGTTTTTATATCCGAAAAACTAAGTGTAAATGGATCGGTAGAAAGTTTTCCGTCTTTAATTTCATATTTAACAGCTATATTGTTTAAATTTAGTTGTTTAAATGAGCTAAGTTTTGTTTCTTGAGCAATTTTTGCCATTATTTCTGAACCAATTATTGAAATTGATTTGGTTGAAACACTGCCTTTTGAATTTAAAGATTCCATTTTTGGGGTTAAGTCTTTGTTTAAAATAGAATTTAAATTAAACGTTGCCGAGAATTTTCCTTTGGCATTTTCGGCAATTGGTGCAAATTTCTTAACCATCTCGAACGATTTCCAAGTTTTTTGAACATCCATTTGGCTGATGTTAACTCCAAGCGAAACATTTGGTAAAACCTCTTTGGATGAATAAAATCCATTTAAAGTCATGTCGCCATCTAGCATATTGAATTTTAGATTTTTCAATTCGGCTTTTTGTTCCTTTACTAAAATTACTCCATGAATATTTTGTAACTCTAAGTCGTCATAAATTAGTTTGGTAAAACTTGAGGTTAGTGTGAGATCAATATTTTTAGGCACATCAAAAGCCTCTAATGGGGTCGATTCAGCTTTTTCGCTTGGCTTAGTAGTTGTTTCGTCCGAAGTTAAAAATTGATTTGCATTAAAATAATTTGATTTGGTGGTAAAATTTGCAATTAAGGGTGCTTTGTCGAAAGCATATGCCAAAATATTATCAACTCGTCCTTTAACCGAAATGTCACTACTTTCCATTTTAATATCTAACTGCGATAACTCGGCACTTTTTGGCGAAAAGTTAAGTTGTCCTTTTGAAATGGTAACTCCTTTTGGCATGTCTTTGTCACTGTAGTAGAAATCGGTGATTCCAATATTCCCTTTTGCTTCAAATTTATCGTATTGTTCTTTTTCTATCATCGAATATCTGCCTTTAAAAAGCATATCGGCAATCATTTTTCCACTTAATTTTTGATCTTTTTCCAAAGGATAAAAATCACTAACCGATTTTAAATCTAAAGTACCTTTGGCAAAAAAGTCGATGTTTGGATCAACAATTGGATTGCTGACAAATAATTTTATTTGGAATGGATTTCCAGCCATTGTAAATGAAAAAGGATTTACATCTATAATGGTATTATTTACCGAGCCACCTTTGTTGCTAATTTTAGCCGAAATATTAATATTGTTAACCGATTTTGGCAAATCAGGATATTTAAACATTGCATTATTTACTTTCAAATTTAAACCAAAAGCAGGAAGATTCAATGAATCATAAATTCCTTTTGCAAAGCCCGAAAATTCAAACTTGCCACTGGTTTCTATTTTGTCAAAATCTTTTGCAAAAATGGCAGGAATCAGTGATAACAGACTTTTAAATTCAGTAGAAGGTGTGTTGAATTTTAAATCCATGTCATAATTATTGTCATTCATTTGAAAAAATCCTTCAAAATTCACCGCTAAGTCGTTGAGTTTAATATTGTTTTCTAAAAAATCAAACTTCCATGTGTCCAGATTGGCATCCATGTCAAATTTAGCTTCCAATTTGTTTTTTGATAAATATGGAACACCTTCGTATATCATTGTAAGTTCCGAAGCCGAAGAATTTGTTCTGATTTTAGTAACAGATTCGGTTAAATCTCCTTTTAAAGTATGGTTAAATCCCGAAATCTCCATCATTAAATTCATTTCATCGTCTTTGTATTTTATGTAACCATCACGGATGATAACTTTTTTTAATGCTAGCTTAAACCGAGATGGCTCTTCGGCAGTTTTAGTTGTGTCTGTTGAAGGTTTTGTGATGTCCCAGTTAGCTTTGCCGTCTTTTAGTACAATTGCATTTATGCGAGGTTTATTTAGCTCTATCGATTTAATTTCATAATTATCGCCCTTAATAACGCTAAACAAATTAATGGTTAATGCAAAATTGTCAATTTGAGCAAGTGTATCTTTGTCAAATTCATTTATCCCTTTTACATAAAACGATTTTAGCTCAAGTTTAAAATCTGGAAAGCTTTTAAATAAAGTAAAACTTACGGATTCCCAATCAACCTTTGCATTTAAAGTATTGTTTATTTCCTGTTTTACGATGCTTATAATTTTATCTTTAAAAATAAAAGGTAAAACAATAATAATGAGCAATAAAACTGCTATTACGATGCTCGAAATTGTTAATATTTTTTTTCTTTTCATGTTTTGAAATAATTGTTTATTTTTATTATGCAAAAGTAGGTAATATTTGTTCAATTTTTTTTTTATAAATAAATAATTAATGTTAACTTTGTATAATTAATATTTGAAAAATGAAAAAGTCAAAATATACGGTTTTGCTATTGATAATAGGTGCTTTAATGTTTTTACTAGGTTGTAAAACTCAACGACCAATTACCAAATACGGTGCACCTCCTGTACACAAGGAAGATGTTAAGTCAAATTAAATTTTATTTTTGTTGTCAAAAAGGAAAGATTTTGGGTGTATAAACGCAAACTCCATTCAAACACATATATACAATTGATTAATTTCTATAAGATTGGATTTTGTCATAAAATTTGCATATATCAAGGCAAATTTTTCGCCAAAATCATTTTTCAATTAAACATAATAACCCCGCATTTCATGCGGGGTTATTAATATTCGACAACTACGGCGTCGTAATTTGAAAAACCAAAAACCAAACTTTTGAACTGTGTTTTTTCCACCGCGATAGCGTAATCAAACAGGTAATACCTTATAAAAACTAAAACTTCTAAAAAAAACTAAAACTTCTAAAATCGTGCGGTGGCAAGAGCAATCCGCCGCGGCGGAGCGGCAAGACGATGGCGTGAATGCTAAAACAATTAGAAATTCGGAATAGGCGCTTGCGTCTCAAACAAAAACTCGATTTGGGCTATTGCGTAGGAGTTTTTGGTTTGACTACTTTTCCTGAATTTCTTTTGTTTTAGCAGGGTGCGTGGAAGCATTAGTTTTGTCTAGCTTTTTTTTGGATATTTTTTTTGGCCCAGAATCAGCGATTATCATCGCTGAAACGATTAATTGGTTGTAAATAAATTAGTCAAAACAAATTTCAACAACCACTAAATCGGGGTTAAATCAAACTAAATCAAGCAGTTTTATTTTTTAATTCCCCTACTTGATTAATTTTGATTAAACAAGAAAAAAAGTATCAGAAAATAGGTAATTATCATTTCAATCAGGGTCACGCATTGTCGAAGTTAGGAAACACATATATACAATTGATTAATTTAAAAATTTACAAGGAATTATTTTAATTAGTGCTTTGAAATATCGTTTAAAAATCCTAATTTTGCATTTAATGAAAAACAAAATTTAAAAATTAAATATTATGAAAAAAGCACACAACTTTAATGCGGGTCCTTGTATTTTACCTAAGGAAGCTATTGCTAATTCAATTGAAGCTTTAAAAGATTTTGCTGGAACAGGCATGTCGGTTATTGAAGTATCACATCGCTCGAAAGAGTGGGAGGCAGTTATGTCTGAATGTGTTGCTTTGTGGCGCGAACTTTTGGAAATTCCAGAAGATTACGATGTTTTATTCTTAGGTGGTGGTGCAAGTTTACAGTTTTTAATGGTTCCTATGAATTTATTAGAGAAAAAAGCTGCATATTTAGAAACAGGTGTTTGGGCAAAAAAAGCACTTAAAGAAGCCAAAGGTATGGGCGAAGCAGTTTGTGTTGCTTCATCTGCTGACAAAACTTATTGTTATGTGCCTAAAAACTATGCTATTCCTACCGATGTGGACTATTTCCACATAACTACAAACAATACCATTTATGGTACCGAAATTAGAACCGACATGGATTCTCCTGTTACTTTGGTTGCAGATATGTCGTCGGATATCATGAGCCGTCCAGTGGATATTAAAAAATACGGAATTATTTATGGTGGTGCTCAAAAAAATGTTGGTCCAGCTGGTGTTACATTTGTAATTGTTAGAAAAGATATTTTAGGTAAAGTTTCTCGTTACATTCCTACTATGCTTGACTACAGAACTCATGCTGGCGAAAGCTCTATGTTTAATACTCCTCCAGTTTTTTCAATATATGTAATGACTCAAACTTTAAAATGGTTGAAAAACTTAGGTGGCTTAAAAGCTATGAAAAAAATGAACGAAGAAAAAGCCGCTCTTTTATACAACGAAATTGATCGTAACTCAATGTTTGTTGGAACTGCTGCAAAAGAAGATCGTTCGTTAATGAATATTTGCTTTGTAATGAACGAAAAATATAAAGATAAAGAAGCTGATTTTATGACGTTTGCAAAAGATCATGGTATGGTTGGTATTAAAGGACACCGTTCGGTTGGTGGTTTTAGAGCTTCAACCTACAATTCATGTCCTACCGAAAGTGTACAAGCTCTTGTGGATTGCATGAAAGAATTTGAAAAAATTAACGCATAAAATAAAAAACAATAAGTTGCCACTGATAAAAAAGTTAGTGGCAACTTTTTTATAAATTTAAAATTCTATTATTATGAAAAAAATATTAGTTGCAACAGATAAACCTTTTGCAAAAGTTGCTGTAGATGGAATTAGAAATATTGTGGAAGGTTCGGGTAATGAATTAGTGTTATTAGAAAAATATACAACTCCGAAAGAATTATTGGATGCTGTTGAAACAGTTGACGCAATGATTATTCGCTCGGATATTGCTTCTAATGAAGTAATAGACAATGCTAAAAATTTAAAAATTATCGTTCGTGCGGGTGCAGGTTACGATAATATTGATTTAGCTGCATGTACTGCAAAAGGTATTGTAGCAATGAATACTCCTGGTCAAAACTCAAATGCAGTTGCCGAATTAGCATTAGGAATGATGGTTATGGCAGCTCGTAATAAATATGACGGCACTTCGGGAACTGAATTAAAAGGCAAAAAATTAGGTATTCATGCGTTTGGTAACGTAGGTAAACTTGTTGCTAAAATAGCTCAAGGATTTGGTATGGAAGTTTATGCTTTTGACGCATTTGTAAACGCAGATGTAATGAAAGCAGAAGGCGTTATTCCATTAAATAGCAAAGAAGAATTATACAAAACTTGTCAATATATTTCCTTACATATTCCAGCTAATGCCGAAACTAAATTATCCATTAACTATGATTTGTTAATGACAATGCCAAAAGGTGCTACCTTAGTTAATACAGCTCGTGCTGAAGTAATTCATGAAGAAGATTTAATAAAAGTGATGGAAGAACGTGCTGATTTTAAATATTATTCAGATATCGTTCCTAAAAATGCAAGTGCATATACCGAAAAATTTGGAAACCGTTTTTTCTTCTCCCCTAAAAAAATGGGTGCTCAAACTTCCGAAGCTAATATAAATGCTGGTTTAGCTGCTGCATCTCAGATTGTTGAGTTTTTCAAAACAGGCAACACTAAATTTAAAGTAAACATATAATATTTCAAATCATTTTTTAATATTTATTGTTTTATTAAAATTAATTTGTAATTTTACAGCACTCACAACCTTAAAAATTAATTTTTATTAACTAAACATTTGCAATATGAGTACTGATTCTGAAAACTCCGTTAGCTTTTTCCGTTTCGAAGATTTACGAATTTACGCTAAATCTTTAGAATATATTAAATGGATTCATAGCATTGTTGGCATGTTCCCAAATAATCTACAAGATAATCTTGGTAACCCATTTGTTAAGTCTGCTCAGGCAATTGCACTTAATATTGCCGAAGGTTCGGCAAGAAATAAATCGCAATTTATTTATTATCTTAAAATGGCAAAAAGTGCTGTTCGAGAATGTGTTGTTTATACTGCAATTTGTACCGATCAAAATTGTTTTACAACAGACAATACAGAGCATTCACGCAACCACCTTATGGAGTTGACTAAAATGATAGGCTCTCTTATTGCTTCGTTACAACGCAGTACAATTAATGCTAAAGACGAAAGTGACGATTAGTTCAATTGTAATAATATTTTTAAAAGGCAATAGCAAATAAGTTATTGCCTTTTTCTTTTAAAGCGATTAATGCCAATACTTAAATAAATAGTACAAATAAATGAGCGATGTTTTGACTATATTATTTTTGAAATCGGTATAAAATCATTATAATTTTTTGTAGGTTTGCAACAAATAATCAAAAAATAAATTTATTATGACTATTATTAAACCTTTTAAAGGACTACGACCACCAAAATCAATTGTTAAACAATTGGCTTCTCGTCCATACGACGTTTTAAATTCAGAAGAAGCTCGAGTTGAAGCTGAAGGAAACCCTTACTCGCTTCTTCGTATTACTAAAGCTGAACTTGAATTTAAACAAGGTATTGATGAACACGGTAAAGAAGTATATGACAGAGTTGTTGAAAACTTCAATAAGTTTGTTCAAAATCAATGGCTGGTTAAGGATCCTGAACCTAAGCTTTATGTGTATGGTCAAACAATGGATGGTCGCACTCAATATGGTATTGTGGCGTGTACTCATGTGGATGATTATTTTAACAACCATATCAAAAAACATGAATTAACTCGCAAAGACAAAGAAGAAGACCGCATGATTCATGTGCGAATTACAAATGCAAATGTAGAACCTGTTTTCTTTGCTTATCCTGCTCATCCTGAAATTGATAATATTGTAAATAATATTATTAAAAACCAAACTCCTGAATATGATTTTATTTCGGATGAAGGTTTTGGACACCATTTTTGGGTAATTAATGATAATAAAACAATAGATCGTTTGGTCGAAATTTTTGATAAAGAAATTCCAAGTTTATATGTTGCCGACGGTCATCATCGTACAGCAGCTGCCGCATTGGTGGGCGCCGAAAAAAAGAAAAATAATCCAAATCATACTGGTAAAGAAGAATATAACTATTTTATGTCCGTTATTTTTCCAGATAATCAACTTAAAATTATTGATTATAACCGAGTTGTAAAAGATTTGTATGGACTTTCGGAAACGGAGTTCTTGAAAAAACTAAACGAAGTATTTGTGGTAGAAAAAATGGGTCCTGAAATATACAAACCTGCAAAATTACACGAGTTTAGTATGTATTTAGATGGATTTTGGTATAAACTTAATGCAAAATCAAGTACCTACGACGATAATGACCCAATTGGTATTTTGGATGTAACTGTTTTATCAAATCATGTATTGGATAAAATATTAGGGATTGAAGATTTAAGAACTTCTAAAAGAATTGATTTTATTGGTGGAATTCGTGGATTGGGTGAGCTTAAACGAAGAGTAGATAGTGGCGAAATGAAAGTTGCGTTTGCACTTTATGCTGTTTCAATGAAACAACTTATTGATATTGCCGACTCTGGCAACATTATGCCTCCAAAAACTACATGGTTCGAACCTAAGCTTAGATCTGGACTTGTAGTTCATGAGCTAATCTAAATAGTGTTTTCATGCAGACACTAATTAATTTGCCTCGAATCAATTCTAAGACTATATTATTTATCGGGTTAATGAATTGTAAAATCAATGACTTTTAGCTTATGACATCGTTTTTTTTTATAGGTTTGTTCTAAAATTAAAAAATTCTATGTCATATTTTGAAATTCAAGGAGGTTATAGTTTGCAAGGCGAAATTATTCCTCAAGGTGCAAAAAACGAAGCTCTACAAGTTTTGTGTGCAGTTTTACTTACCGATGAAAAAGTTGTTATTTCAAACGTCCCGGATATTTTAGATGTTAATAATTTGATAAAGCTTATAGGCTACCTTGGTGTTAGAGTCGAAAAAGTAAGCGAAGATACATACGAGTTTGAAGCTAAAAATGTGAATTTGGATTATTTAAAAACCATTGAGTTTATTGCTTTAGCCAGAAGTATTCGTGGGTCGATAATGATTATTGGTCCTCTTTTAGCTCGTTTTGGCAAAGCGTATGCTCCAAAACCTGGTGGTGATAAAATTGGTCGTCGTAAATTGGATACACATTTTGTGGGGTTAAAAAAACTAGGAGCAGATTTCGATTTTTGCGAAGAATCGAGAGTTTTTGAAGTAAAAGCCGAAAAACTTAAAGGTTGTTACATGCTTTTGGATGAAGCATCGGTTACTGGTACTGCAAATGTTGTTATGGCTGCGGTTATGGCCGAAGGTACAACTCAAATATTTAATGCAGCTTGCGAACCATATGTTTCACAATTGTGTAAAATGTTGAATAGTATGGGAGCTAAAATTTTGGGGGTTGGATCAAATTTATTGACTATCGAAGGCGTAACTTCCCTTAAAGGTTGTGCACATCGCATGCTCCCCGATATGATTGAAATTGGAAGTTTTATTGGCTTAGCAGCAATGACTCGTTCTCATATTCGCATAAAAAATGTAAGTATCCAAAATTTGGGAGTTATTCCAGATGTTTTCAGAAAATTGGGAATCATTGTCCTTGAAGAAAACGATGATCTTATCATTCCTGAACAAAAATCGTACGAAGTGGAAACATTTATGGATGGTTCAATTATGACTATTTCGGATGCTCCTTGGCCGGGTTTTACTCCCGATTTAATAAGCATTGTTTTAGTTACTGCAATAAATGCAAAAGGAACCGTTTTAGTTCATCAAAAGATGTTTGAAAGCCGTTTATTTTTTGTGGATAAACTTATTGATATGGGAGCTCAAATTATTTTGTGCGACCCCCACCGAGCAACTGTAATTGGATTAGATCATAAATTTCCATTAAAAGGAATTGAAATGGTTTCGCCAGATATTCGTGCAGGGGTTGCCCAGCTTATTGCTGCACTTTCGGCTAAAGGGAAAAGCACAATACGAAATATTGAACAAATTGAACGTGGTTACCAAGGTATTGATGCTCGCTTGCGAAAATTGGGAGCAAAAATTACAAGATTTAACTAAATTGCTTACATTGTTGAATTAACTTAAAGTATTATGAAATTAAATGTTGGTATCAATGGTTTTGGAAGAATTGGAAAAATCGTTTTTCGTATTTTACAATCGCATCCTAATATTTTGGTTAATCTAATTAACGATCCTATGCCATTGGAAACGATGGTTTATCTCCTTAAATATGACTCTATTCATGGACACTTTCAAGGTTCAGTTAAAATTTCGGATGGAGGAATATTAGTAAATGATAGATTTATAGAGGTTACTACCGAAAGAAAACCCGAAAATATTGCATGGAAAGAAAACAATGTTGATGTTGTTATTGAATCATCTGGTCTTTTTAAAACCCGCGAAAAACTCCAAAAACATATTGATTCTGGTGCAAAAAAAGTTATTTTAACTTGCCCCCCTAGCGAAAATTTAGACATAAGTGTTGTGTTTGGGGTTAACGATGAATTGTTAAAACCCGAACATACAATAATTTCAAACGCATCCTGTACAACAAATTGTTTGGCTCCTGTTTTAAAAACTATTGATGATGAATTTGGAGTAGAATCGGGCTTTTTAAATACTGTTCATCCATATACAAATAATCAATCCATCATCGATTCTCCACATTCAGAACTTCGCCGTTCAAGAGCTGCTTCGAATATTATTCCGGCAACATCAACGGCGATAAATGCACTTTTTGAAATTTTACCAAAATTCAAAGGAAAATTTGATGGATTTGCTACTCGTGTTCCGGTTCCAGATGGTTCGTTTATTGAGCTTTGCTTAAATTTGAATAAGCATACCGATGTTCAGCAATTTAATGAATATATGCTTCAGCAATGCAATGGTAAACTGCAAAATATTGTTCAATACACCTCCGATCCAATTGTTTCTAGTGATGTTGTAAACAACCCCTACAGTGCTGTATTTGATTCATTAGCTACAAAAATTGTAAATGGGAATTTTGTACAACTAATAGCTTGGTACGATAACGAATATGGCTATTCGAGCAGAATAGTGGATACATTAGAAAAAATTGCAACCTTTAATTTAAAATAATGAATCAAATACTGTTATCAAATTGTGAGGATGCGATACTTGAAATTTATCAGAAAATAGAAAATAATCAAAGAATAAGTAGCGAAGATGCATTGATTTTATTCACAAAAGCTGATTTAGCTTCATTGTCGTATGTTTCAAATTTTGTTCGCGAACGTATAAATGGTAAAGAACTTTATTTTGTCCGTAATTTTCATATCGAACCAAGTAATAGGTGTATTCATAATTGTCGATTTTGTTCATTTTCTGAGCGAGTAAGTGGAATGGGATGGACGTATAGCTTTGATGATATGATAGATATCGTTACAAATCTAAAGGAAGATATCAGGGAATTACACATTGTTGGAGCTGTAAATCCAAATTATTCAATTGAATTTAATGGACGATTATTAAGCAAAATAAAAGAGATAAGGCCAAATATACATATAAAAGCATTTACGGCTGTTGAGCTAGATTATATGATTTCAGCTTCAAAAATGACTCTTATAGAAGGACTTGAATTTTTGAAAAAATCCGGTTTAGATTCAATTCCTGGTGGAGGTGCTGAAATATTTAACTCTGAGATTCGCAAGAAAATTTGTTCTAGTAAAACAGATTCAAAAAGATGGATAGAAATTCACAGAAATGCTCATCAAAAAGGAATTCCTTCAAATGTTACCATGCTTTATGGTTTTTTTGAAACCTATAATGACAGAATTGATCACATGAATCAAATTCGAGAATTGCAAGATGAAACTCATGGGTTTAACGCTTTTATTCCGTTAAAATTTAAAAATAAGAATAATGAATTTTCAAATGTGAATGAAATTTCCGTAGTTGAGGAAATGAAAAATTACGCAATTTCACGTTTGTTTTTCGATAATATTCAACATCTTAAAGTGTATTGGCCCATGACAGGAATCGATAATGCACGGTTTTCGTTGCATTATGGAGTGGATGATTTTGATGGGACAATTGATGATTCTACCAAAATTTATGAAATGGCTGGAAGTCAAAAAAATCCAGAATTAAGTTCTGAACAGATTCGTAAAATAGCATCTGAAGAGGGTTTTATAGCTGTCGAGCGAGATGCTTTGTATAATATTGTCGATTAAATCTATACAGAGACAGGCTTTTTATTGAACTATGTCTTTATAGTTTTGTTTTACTTAAAACTAAAAATAGTAATTTTGTTGAAATTTTTTAAAATCACATTTATATTGTCATGGAAATTGAAATACAAGATATTAAAAATGCACTAAGTAAGGTTTTAGATCCAGATTTAAAAAAGGATTTAATAACCTTAAAGATGATAGAAAATATTTCAATTAAGGATAGCGAGGTTAGTTTTGATTTAGTACTAACCACGCCAGCTTGTCCACTAAAAGCAGAAATTAAATCGGCTTGTGAAACCGCTGTAAAGTCTATTGATAATAAACTGAATGTTCATGTAAATGTAACATCGAGGGTTATTCAGTCTAAAATTGTTCGAGGCGAGAATTTGTCAAAAGTAAAAAACATTTTAGCTGTTATGTCTGGAAAGGGTGGAGTTGGTAAATCAACAATAGCAGTTAATTTAGCTATTTCTTTGGCAAAATTGGGTGCAAAAGTTGGCTTAATTGACGCAGACATTTATGGACCTTCGATACCCATGATGTTTGATATCGAAAATGAACATCCAAAAGCTATTCAAAAAGGAGACAAAACTTATATTACTCCAATTGAAAAATACGGTGTAAAAGTTATCTCTTCTGGTTTTTTTATCGACCCATCAAAAGCTTTAATTTGGCGAGGGCCTATGGCTTCAAGTGCGTTAAAGCAACTATTTAACGATACTGATTGGGGCGAATTGGATTATTTAATTTGCGATATGCCTCCTGGCACGGGGGATATTCATCTTACATTAATTCAAGATTTAAAAATTACCGCTTCTATTATTGTTGGTACTCCAAACAAAGTCGCAATTGCTGATGTGAGAAAAGCAATTTCGATGCTTCAAAACGAAAACTTGGCAACCCCAATTATTGGAATAGTTGAAAACATGGCATATTTCACTCCTAAAGAGTTGCCAAACAATAAGTATTATATTTTTGGCAAATCAGGTTGCGAAAATTTAGCAAAGGAGCTTAATATACCTCTAATTTCTCAAATTCCATTAATCCAAAGTATTGCCGAAGCTGGAGAGAGTGGGCATCCGATAGAAATGTTAAATGAAAGCGAAATAATTTCAGATATTTTTATTGATTTGGCAAAGAAAACTGCACAATCATTATCAATTATAAATACAAATAATCAATAATAATTTAAACATGGAAAACACATTAGAATCCAAAGTAAAAAGTGTAATCGAACAAATTCGACCATATTTGCAAGCCGATGGTGGCGATATTCGTTTTGTTGAACTAACCAATGACAACATAGTAAAAGTTGAATTGCAAGGAGCTTGCGGGTCTTGCCCTCATAGCACTATGACATTAAAGCATGGTGTGGAACAAGCGATGATTCAAGCAATTCCTGAAATAAAATCAGTTGAGGATATTCGCTTGGGGTAAATATCTGCAATAAAAAAAGAGGCTATTTCATAATGAAATAGCCTCTTTTTTATATTTTAAATATTATGGATACCATCCTAAAACACCGTTAACTACTTTTAGAGTATAAGTGCTCGTATTAGGGGGAGCAGGTAAAACTATCCATTGTGTGCCATTCCAATAAAGAATATCATTTGTGTTTGTTCCATTAGGATTAGCAGGGCCTGCAGGACCTTGAGGTCCAATAGCACCAGGTACTCCTTGTTCGCCTTGAGCACCTTGAACACCCTGAGGTCCAATTGGTCCAATTGCCCCAGCTTCTCCTTGAATACCTTGGAAGCCTTGTATGCCTTGTATGCCAGGATCGCCTTGCAAACCTGGAGCCCCTGGTAAACCTTGAGGACCAATTGGTCCAGTAGGACCATCAGCTCCATCAGGACCTTGTGCACCTTGAGGACCTAAAGGACCCATAGGACCACCAGGACCTTCGGGACCATCTGCACCTTGAGGACCAGTAGGACCTTGAGCACCTGAATCACCTTGTAATCCTTGATCACCTTGAAAACCTTGTGGACCTTGTTCGCCTTGTGGACCTTGAGCACCTTGATCACCTTGAGGACCCATTGAACCAGCTGGACCTTCGGGACCTATTGGACCATCTGGACCTGGATCACCTTGTGGACCTTGGTCGCCTTGTAAACCCTGATCTCCTTGTGGACCTTGTGGACCTGGATCACCTTGTGG
>JBBQWB010000082.1:0-15057 GCA_038210985.1 Bacteroidales bacterium | reverse complement strand
AAACTAAACCAATACCAAAATATTGATGAATTGGAATTAAACTTGAAAACGTTTTTAGCAACATATAATACCATTAGAAGGCATAGTGGCGTAAGAAAAGAGCTCAATGTGAAAACGCCGTATCAAGCACTTGAAAATGGTATGATATAAATCCTAAAATATTTAATAAAAAACCTATTGAATTTAAAAATAAAATACTATCTTTGAAAACTATTAGGCAAGTTGAAAAACGACAACCTTGTGAAACTTAACAATAAAATATTAAATAGCATTGAAAATATAGTAGAAAGAGGAAATGCGATAAACGAAATTAATATTGATTTTTTGTCGAACGACAATTACTTTATAAAACTAAGTACTATAGTTGAATCGAAGATTTTTAAATTTATAAAAATAAGTAATTAAATATTTGGCGGAACCGAAAAGCCTAAGAGTAGGAATTAATTTAAAACTGATAAACATGAGTAATTTTTTTGACACAAACAGCTACTTTATTGACGAAAAAGTAAATTTTCTGAAATTTGAAAATAGTTATAAAGTGTTCAACGAAACAGGTGAACAAATTGGAGCTATCAATCAAAAATTGTCAGGTAGCGATAAATTTCTTCGCTTATTTTTAAGTAAAGCAATGCTGCCATTTCACTTGGATATTGTAAATGCTAATAATGAAATTCAAGCATCCGTTAAACGAGGTTGGACTTTTTTTATGTCAAAAATTATTATTACAGACGCAGCTGGTGTGCCAATTGGAACTATTAAACAAAAGTTTACGTTTATGAAACCTAACTTTCAAATTTTGGACAATATGGGTCAATATATTGGCGAAATATCTGGCGACTGGAAAGCGTGGAACTTTATTATTAAAGATGGAACAGGTGCGCAAATTGGAGTTATTACAAAAAAATGGGCTGGTGCAGTTAAAGAATTTTTTACAACTGCCGACAAATACAATGTAAACATAGACCCTTCCTATTCTAATACTGGAAACAAAATAAAAATTATTGCCGCAGCTATTACCATTGATATGGTTTTAAAAGAAAGTAAATCATAATAGGAGTAGTTATGTGCTTTTAACTTAGCAAACCTTAGCTCTATTTATAGAGTGAAACATAATAAAACGGAACAAAAAATTGTTCCGTTTTATTTTTTTCATTACTTCCAAAAGTCTGTATTTGCTAATGTCTAAAAGGAGACAAATAAAGCTTTTTGAAATTTTTTATTGCTGAATGACTGATATTATGAAAAATGTAATTTTCTAAAAATATAAAATCACATCAAACATGAAGGGATAAAAGGTGAAATTATTTTATAGAAAATTTATAAACATTACGACCACGTGAACCAAATATTGCCGAATTGCCAATTACAAGTGGGGATGATTCGAAAGTTTGACCTAATTGTTTTTTGAATAACACTTTTCCCATACTTCCTTCAATCAGGTAAATATTTCCATTCACATCTCCAGTAAAAATAAATAGCGAATCTTGTTCGTTGTAAAATGGCACGGGTGAAGGCCACGACCATGAATCTAACCTCAGTTTCCATTTAATAGTGCCATCATTTTTACTAAAAGCAATCAAATCTGCCTTCAATGAAGAATCTGGCAATGAAACAGTACAAAAAATCAAATCACTACAATTCCCATCGCCTAATAAGGGTGTCGAAAACATCCCGCCATCATATTTTTTTTCATTCCGTATTAGGTTTCTACATTTGATTTTTTGTTGCCAAATAACATTGCCGTTAAGTCCATTAATTTTAGCAATCTGTGCAAAACCATTGTAGTGCTGTTTGTCCATTTCCGAGCCCGTATAAATATATGGTATGCCTTTTTCTTCTTCAATCACAATGGTTGCATCGGTGTCATCTAAATTATTATAACGCCATACGGGCTTTAAATTGTTTAGATTAAAGCAAATTATATTGCCATGATTGTCGCCAAAGTAGCCATAATTTTTGAAAACGGCGATTGAGGATTCAATACCAGGTGCAACTTGTCCTCTTAAACTATAACGCAATACGGAATGAGGAATGAGCCCGTCGGGAGTGCGAAAAAACTTATAAACTAATCCATTTTCACCAGGCCAGAACAAAAACTGTCCTACTACAATAGGAGAAGAATCAAAAGCTCCCCATCTTTTCCACGCAAAAGAATCAAGTCCATTAAAAAACTGTATAATCTTATGAGTAAATAAATTTATCACAGAAATCCCAAAAGCATTTGAACGAGGTACGCCATGTCCCACATAAAGTAGCCCATTCATAGAAGGATCAATACTTGGTGTCCCTTTTAATATGTTGCCGATAGAAATACTTTTCCTGGTAGGTTTTCCAGTTTCAGGATTTAAAAAGAAAATATCGCCACATAAGGAAGTAAAAATTATTTCTTCATCTGAAAAACCATATATCAAAGTATCCTGATTTTTTGAGTAATGATTTTTGAGCGAATCTGGCCATTTAATTAACAGAGGTTGCCCTGTCCAGCCAGTTCCTCCTCCCCATTGACCAAATTTAGTCATTGTTGTGTCGAATTCAGTTTGAAACGCCCATTCGGTTTCAACACAGGATGGACTACCTGTAATATGTCCTTTATTGGGGTGGTTTCTTTTGCTCCCACCTCTGAAAGTAAATATGCCTGGCAAATCTTTATATAAATCTTCTAATGAATTCAATTCGCCACTTGTAATAGTGTCGTACAAATGAATATCAAATTCTAATACCATTGCGGAAGGAAAAACGGTATCTGGAAGTGATGAAAAATCTGGAATAGAATCAATTAGCTCATTTACTTTTAAATCTTTTTTGGATTTATTTTTAATGGATTGCCATGTGTAAATTATTAAGCAAAGTGTGATAATAAATACGATTATTATTGCACCCACAATTAGCTTTTTTGATTTTTTCATAAAAAGAATTGGATTCCTCTCTAAACTAATTCACAATCTTCGGACAAAATTTATACAAATTTAAAATTATTTTCCATACTTGGCTTAAACTCATAAATACTTCTTGCACGAAAACTCAGTATTTTTATGCAAATACCATTTATTCATCTGTTTTTTTTTAACGAGTTCAGTACTAAATGTTTTATATTTGCAAATATTAAATAAATAATTCTTTATGATTTCACTTAGCGATTTTTTGAATACTGTAAAAACTAGTATTTATGACGAAACTTTTGTTCGCATGATAATATCTCAGAAGCGAAATCAAAATTCGGATATAAAAAGTGTTATTGTAAAACCTATTATAATTAAAAAAGGGGCATTGATTAATTTCGTATATCGATATTCTACAAAAGACATTACAAAGAATTATTCGTTTGAAGAATCGATGGAGATTATTATTCAATTAATCTCCAATGAGTTTAATCAAGTGTTGTTTGATACGAAACTCAATGAGTATCATTTTTCGGCAAAAACAAACAAAGCAGTTGTTAAAAGCATCGAGATAGAGGAAGCTAAAATTGTCGATTTGAGCCATGATAAGACCAAAAAACGATTGATTGATACCACTCAAAATGTTTATTTGCAAGAACTGGGAATATTAGACAACGAGTGGCGAGTTAAACCAAGTATGCAGGATAAATACAAGCAAATAAACAAATACATCGAAATTATTGAAGGTATTATTAAAAATATTAATGTCGATAGGTCTTTTTCAATTGTGGATATGGGAAGTGGAAAAGGTTATTTGACGTTTGCTCTATACGATTACCTGAGTAGAAAAATGGTTTTTAAACCTACGATTACTGGTGTCGAAATACGACAAGAATTGGTAGATAAATGTAATTTAATATCTAAAAAGTGTGGATTCGAAAAATTAAACTTTATTCAAGGCAGTATTAAGGAAACGGAGCTTTCATCAATTGATATTTTAATTGCTTTACATGCGTGCGACACGGCAACCGATGAGGCAATTGCTCAAGGAATAACTAAAAATGCAAAAGTTATTGTTTGTGCACCATGTTGTCACAAACAAATTCGTTCGGAAATTAATCCAATTGACCCAATTGCTGCCATAACCGAATACGGAATTTTGAAAGAACGACAAGCAGAAATATTAACCGACACTATCAGAGCTTTGATACTTGAGGCATTTGGATACAAAACCAATGTTTTTGAGTTTATCGAAACAGAACATACTCCTAAAAATGTATTGATTGTCGGAATTTCAAAAGGAGTCAAAAGTCAACCATCTATTGAAATTATTGAAAAAATTGCTGAGCTCAAAAAGATTTTTGGAGTAAGACAACATCATCTTGAAAAACTATTATCTATTTAATTTATAAAAAATGAAAGCAAAGCTATTATTGAGTGTGTTTTTAATGGTTGTTTTTAGTAAATCCGTTTTTTCACAAAGCGAAAAGTTTTTTGATGCATTAAATTTTGCAACAAGTAATCCTGAAGAATCGATGTCTTTGTTTCTAGAAACATACAATGAGGATAAGCCTTTTCATGGTACTTGCCATTTTCTAGGTGTGCTTTATGCCGAGAAAGGTAAAATGGATTCAGCCATTTACTTTTTTGAAAAATCTATTGAATTAAACGTGAAAAACTCAAATAACACGAAGGAAATGACCTATACTCGAATAGTTCAAACATATTCGCGAATGTTGATGTTCGAAAAAGCACTTACAAGAGGATGGGAGGGGTTAAACGATGTTTCGGATAACCAAATGATAGAAGGAGCTATTGAAGATGCTTGCTTGTGGTCGTATTACATAAATCAACAGGAGCTTAATCCCGATTATTTAAAATCGACAGATATAAAAGAGGAGTATGTTGTTCGTTCTATACCGCAAGAATATTTAATATTGAGAACGATTAGAGTGAATGGAGAATTTCTGCATTTTACAGGTCAAAGTTTGGTGTTCGAAAAAAAACAAGCCTACGATATTTTGAGTGCCGAAACATCTAAAACAGAAAAAAAATACGATGTAAAATTTCGCATCGATTGGGATATGAATAAAGAATTTGGTGGTAGGAATATGAATACAGAAGAGGTTTCACAAGACTACTCACTTCCTGCTTCTCAAATAATAGGAGCGATGTTGGTTGAAAATAAAAAAATAGATTTAGTGGAAACTATTAAGACCGTGTTGAAAAAGAAAACTGGTAATTAATAAAGCTGGGTTTAATAAAAACTATTTTATTGATTTTATTTCGTATTTTAGTGCATTCAAATTAATGATTATGAAAAAGTTGTTTAGCAAAAATCTGATATTTATTGTTTTATTTATTTTCATAAAAATAAATTGTTCGGCACAAGTTCATGAAATTGAACAACTTCCCGATGTAAATACAATTGGAATGTTTGATACAACTTTAGTATATGATGCTTACAGAGTAAACGATTATTACATTTCGGCATTTGATGTAAAACCAGAACAATTGATTGAAATGACTGGCATGAAAGTTTCTGTTGCCGGAAAACTTAAACTTAAAAAAGTACTTAAAGCTAACAGCACTAGCGAGTACGAAGAGATAAAAACAATTAAAGGCCCTTTTTTTATTATCATTAAAGACATGAAACCGGAAGATGAATAAAAATCACTTTCGATTTAATATTGTTTGATACATCACGAAATTTCGATTTTCCCATATCTCAATAAAGTCAGAACACTCCGATACATCCTTATCTAAGTTTTCTATATATACCGCTTTCTGCTTTTTATCCTTGCAGACTAAAAGAAATTCAGTCTGAAATGTTTCCATGCGATTTTTGAGCTCATTTATTCCCGCATATTTTTCGGTTGATAAAGCCTTTCGCTCGGTGTAAAAATGCAATGCCAGAGGTTTTGCAAAACATACAATGTCGTTTTCTGGAACTAATCGGCGAATTGCAATAAATGCTTCTTGAGCTTCGGTGCTGTTTGGTCCAATAATTTTTGAATCACCATCTTTAATTGTGCTTTTAAAATTAATTGCGTTGCTAAGTATTACTACAATTAAAAAACCAATTGCCAATTTTTCTTTTAAAACATTTATTTTAAGCGATATGCTATAAATTCCTTTTACGATATACATTAAAATAATTGGAATTAGTGGAAGCAAAAATCTAATTCCAGCCTCTTGATAAGGATATAAAAGAATTACAAAAACATAAACGATGAAAAAGACATCCATCAATTCAATTTTTGATCTCCATTTGTTAAATATTCCAATAATAAAAAAAACTAACGCAAAATCTTTAATCAAAATGTTCGCCCAAGCCCAAACTTCTTGTTCAAAAAATAGCTTAAACGTATTTAAGTAAAAGGTTGAGTTTTCCTGAAAGACTTTATAGAAATTTTCGCTTATAAAAACTTGTGTGTACCACATTAAGTTTTGTGATGAAAAATGTCCAGTAACAATAAATTTGATTAGGAAATACGAAATAATAGGAGCTAATATTGTGAAAACTAATTGTTTCAACTTTTTATTAGTGTGTTTTTTGATTAAGAAATATAACAGATATAATATAATTGCTAAATAAAATGCCAAACCAATGTTCCAAACGGAGATTAAAAAACCTATTGTTATTGGTAATAAGTAGGTTGAATAAATAATGCTCTTCTTTTCAAACATCAAAATACAAAGATAAAGAAGTAGCATAAAGGGAAAAATTGGGAGGATTTCCATTTTTAGAAGCAGTGTGCGATAGTTGTACAAAACTAAAATTACTAAAACAAAAGGAATAATCAGTTCTTGTTTTTTGTGAAATTGGGTTTTAAAAATGGAGTATAAAACCATTCCCAGTAAAAATAACGATAAGGAAATTAAGGATATAAATGCGTTAATATTATTTCCAAAAATGTTGTAAACTGGAGCAATTATAAGCGAAAATCCTATACCTCTTTCAAGTGGAGCATAATTTTCAGAATCTAAAATTTTTGGTTCTATTGGTTTTTCAATTCGTGCAAAATGTTTTGCCTGATTGAGATATTGAGCAAAATCATCACCCCAGTCATGTTTGTTGTTTATATTTAAAAACAGGATTGGAAGAATGCTGATTATCAGAATGATATGTAGATATTTATTTTTTAAAAAACACAAAATTTTATTCAATAAAATCATATTCGTTTTATAAACTTAATAGGACAAATTTAATTAAAAAGAGAATGCCGAAGACGGTTTAGTTTTGCTGGAAGTTTGTAACCTGTTTATTTTATTAAAATAATGCAGTATAAAAGTGCTATGGTTTCTTAAAAGTTGTAAATTGCACCATAAAATAAAGCTATGCCACTTTCCAATAACGACATTTTAAAGAAATTAAGAGTTGCTCTAAAACTTCGAGATGAAGATATTATTGAAATTCTAAAACTTGTTGACTTTAGAGTAACTAAAAGTGAACTTGGAGCTTTCTTCCGTAAGGAGGATCATCCTAATTATGTTCCTTTACAAGATCAAATTCTCCGAAACTTTTTAAACGGGTTGGTTATTTACAAGCGAGGTCCGATGGAAAAGAAATCAGAGGAATAATGCCAAAACGGTATTATTTGTAATACCAATACTTATTTCAAATTAGTCCAACGGATAATTTAAAATTTAGTATGGCATATCCTCGCATAGCGAGATTTATGCTCGATGCGTAATATAAATTATTGAATTAAATTTGGTATAAATGGACTAAAGCATATTAGCATACGGTATAATTACGTATTTTCATATATTTACAAAAAAAAACTGCCTGTGAAAACAGACAGTTTTTTTAATATTTGATAGGTGAGTTAGTTAACGCTAACTTTACGTGTAACTTTTTCGCCATTTGCAAATTGCAAACTGATAAAATAAACACCTTTATTGAATGAAGAAGAATTAATTTGGAATAAGCCATTAATTTCTTTTTGTTCAAAAACAACTTGTCCTAATAAATTGGTGATTTTTAAATCTGCAACTTTATCCGTTTCTACATTTATTTTTGAAGATGCAGGGTTAGGATAAATACGAATGGATTGATTTTCGTTTTGGTCAATTCCAACATGAACATCAATATCAGATGTGCCACGTGAAGTAATTTGATAACGACCATATAATAATTGTGCAATACCAGTAATAGTTCCTGTTCCTTGAGGAATTGCAACATTTATATAATCTACTGAATAGAAAGCAGTTTTGAAAGTAGAGTCGGAGTTTCCACCTACTGAAATTCTGTATTTTTTGTTTGTTGCAAACTTAAGTGTTCCATTTGCATCTTGAAATTTAGCATTGGTTATGCGAATAAGTTTTGATTGATGAGCTTTAAATGCAAGAGTGTCTAGCATTTCGGCAACAGTAACATCTAAAACAGGGATTGCGTTTCCAATGGTAGTTGTAGCACCTGGGTCTTGAATTGGAACAAATTGGAACATTCCAAAATAGGATGTTAGTTTTCCAGTAATTCCAGTAATACCATCCCCAATGTTGTAGTTAGTTGTGATAATTCCAGTTTGGTCATCAATTAAAATTGCACCTGTTGCATCTTGAACAAATTTTTGATTGCGATTAGTTTGTTTAAATGACATTAAAGCTTCGCCAGTTAAAGCATAAACAGTAGTGTTATCGGCAACTTTAGATTTCAATTCAGCTATATTGGCACAATTTGTTGGAGTTACAATGTTATATGTAGTAGAAACTACTGCACTGGATGTTAAGCCTATTTTAATTGCGATTGCTTTAATTGTAGTGCTTCCAACAGTGCTAACAGTAATTGGAGCAGAGTAAAGTGTGGATGAGCCATCTGGGGTATTTCCATCGGTTGTGTAATGAATTTCAGAACCAGTTGTTGAACAAGATAAAGTAACGTTAACGGAGTTATAATAAGTTCCAGCACCAGGATTAGATGTTGGAGCTGCTACGGTTGTAGCTGCACCATTTGTCCAAGTTAATGAAACGTCGTCAATTGCTGTGGTTGGTCTGTTTCCAGAACCAGTAGATCCAGCTATGGCAACAATTCTTATCCAAACTGGTCCAGCTTGATTGTCTAAAAGAGCACCAAAACTAACAGTAACATCTGTGTTTGACCAAGTTGTTCCACCAGTAGTTAAAGCTGTTGGCGTGGTAGCTATATCGGTAAAAGATGTTGGGTTTGCACCTGTGGCAAATTGAACTTTCCAAGGAGTTGTTCTAGGTGATGAAGCATCTAATGATTGCAATTTAAAACTTAAGTTAAACGTGTTCATGTCGGTGGTGTTTGCAATTTGCATTGTAAATGCAACACCTGGATCACCAACAGTACCTGTTTGTCTGATTCCTATTGCTCTGTCGGTTGCATTAGCTTGAGTTGCAGAATCTGAAGCAGCTGTTAAACCATCTGCTGAAGCATAGTTATATGCTCCCTTTGTGGTGTTATTCCATTTTGTTTTTGCAGTGCCAAGAACAGTGTCCGTTCCTAATGTTGATGCAGTAGCATGTAATTTTACCATCCAACCGGTTGGATAACCTGAAGAAATATTGTCAAAATTTTGAGTGTAAGATGTTCCGCTAAGAACAACTTGAGCCTTTGTGCTGAATGTGAAAGCAATAAGTGCAAAAGCTAATAAAAAGGTAATTTTTTTCATGTTTTTAAAATTTAGTTTGTACAAAGATAATTTAAATATTTTTGGTAATACGAAAATATTATAAAGATTAAGAATTTTTAGGCGTAATTAATTAAAAACAAATATTAAGATTTATTGTTTGGTTTTTTTATTTTTCTTTTTATTAATTTCTATTTGTTTTGCTTTTTCGAGCCAAGGTTTTGCTTTTTCAGGTTGATGCATGTTTTGATAAGTAACACCCATAAACTCATGTGCTTTCGCATTTTCAGGGTCGTATTTTATACATTCTTCAAATGCTTTAATGGCTAAATCATATTTAGCAGTCATTCCATATGTACTTCCTAAATTAAACCAGCCATCTGCATAGCTTGGGTCAAGTTCTGTTGCTTTTAAATATAATTCAAGGGATTTTACATAATCGCCACTTTCGAAATATAAAATACCTAAATTGCTGTATGTTACTGCTTTTTCGGGATTGTATTTTAAGGCTTCTGTGTAATTTTTAAATGCGATGTCTTTGTTCCCTAAACGATACCATGCTAAGCCCAGTTGTTCGTAACAATCTGGATAGGTAGGGTATATTTTCAAGCCTGCATCAAATTCAGCAACTGCTTGTTGCATTAATTGATTTTTTTTGGAAACATCTTCATAATCCATGGCTTCATCCCGCAAAGCCAATCCCCACCATAACCGCAAATGTGCACTTGTTGGAGCTTTTTTTACATCTTTGCCAAAAAGAATATACTGGCTTTTCCAATCGGCAGCTCTGCTAATTGTTATGCCACTAAAAACTAATAAGATTAAAAGGATTGGCGTGAAGGCGTATTTTGGAAATTTTTTTTCGGCTATTTTAATTTGATTTGGCTTTTCCGAATTTTCTTTTGGTGAAAAAAGCATAATTACCGCAATGCAAAATCCTAATGATGGGAGAAATAAAAAACGTTCGGCAAATGCTGCTCCAATGGTCATAAAAATGTTGCTATACAGTGAAATCCCTGCTATAAAAAAGATAATTCCAAAAACAATAATTAATTTTTTTCGAAATTTAATTAAAACAAATGCAACTAAAGCTATATATATTATAAAGGATAAAATAAATCGGAAATCGCTAGGCTGAATAAAATTTAAATACTGATATCCATAATCACAAATTAATGGGTAGGGCACAAACATTATTAAAATATATTTTCCTAATAACCAGGTTGCAGTTACAAATTGAGTAAGAAAGTTGGGCGAAGATGCTAAAAAGTTGTCAATAACCGTAGTTGGAGCATCCACATTGTATTTAGTTATAATTATTTGCCGAATTCCAATATATAGCATGGCTGGAAATAACATAGAGGCTGAAATGATGATATTTTTATGAAAAGATGTTTCCGATAAATACCAAACTAACATTGGAAAAATAACCAACATGGTTACTACGCCTTCTTTTGATAAAAATGAAAGAAAATAAGTTAGCATGGAGGCTAATAAATAGATAATTTTATTTTTATCAAGATATTTAATAAAGAAAATAAAACACCACATCAAGAACAGAAACGACATTATTTCGTCGCGACTTTTAATATTTGCGACAACTTCGGTGTGAATGGGATGAACGGCAAATAGCAATGCTATCATAAAAGGATAAAAAATCGAATATTTAATCAGCAATCTCTTCAGAAATATAAAGAGTGACAGGCATGCTAAGGCATAAAAAAGAATATTGATAAAATGTGAAATGGAGGGATTGTCTGGCGAAATTTGCCATTCAATTGCATACATTACAAGTGGAACTGGTCGATAAAGTTTATCGGTTAGATGATTTATTCCATACCGATAGGTTGTTGTTAAAATAGTTGGAATTCCACTTACCCCACTTTTTATAATCCAATTGTCTTTTAAAACACCATAATCATCTAAAATATAGCCATGATTAATTGTGTTTACGTAAACTAAAAAGGCACTTAAAAAAACAATCAGAGAGAAGTAGATATTTCTATTTCTCTTGCTTTCAATTTTTGGTGTTTTTATTTCAAGCGGTTTTTTTTGAGAAATATTTTGTTTTTTAGCCGATTGACTCATCTTATATTAAAATGCATAAAAGTTCAAATCTTTTGTAATACTGCTTTTCTTTAACGAATCAACGGAGGTTCTGTTAAGCATTACTCTAGGATAGCGATAATAATACCTGCACGAAACCAATCCTAAACCATTTGACACATTTGTATAGGTTGGTCTTTCTTCAACAATGCTAAGCGATGGAGTATTTACTTCGTTGTATCGAATAAATTCGGCTCCAGCAGCCCAAATAATCATCGAGCAAGTGTCGTCGTATCGAACAATATTAGGATTAACAGGAATGTTTTTTGCTAATCCGTTTAAAAATTTATTACCCGATAAATTTAAATCAAATGAGTCGTCAAATTTTAAATATTTAGTAGTACCAATACTTACTATAATAGGTCCTTTTTTAACACTATCACCAGTTACGATGTTTTTTTCAATGTAGTTAAACTCAAAATATACTTCTACTTGAGATGAATTTATAGGGGCAGTTATTGCGATGGAGCTAAAAACATTTACCATTGGCGCATATGGCGAGCCAGGATTAAATGATTTCCAAGCAAATGGATTCAAATTACTTGGTGCTTGAATTAAGTTTGTAATAGCCGTTGTTTCTTTGCCCGTATATTTATTGCGGATTACTACTTTGTAGAAATAATTTGAATTTAATAAAGCTTGACCGGGTTTACTTCTGTATAAAATTTGATAAGGATTTGAAAAAATACCAGGATTTTTTGGAATTAAGGTCGTTGTATCAAACTGAATGGCTCCTTTATTCAAATACCCGTTTCCACTTGGCTCAAGTATTTCTAAATAAACCTCAATAGAATCATAATAATAAATATTTTCGGGTTTCGATGCTGCAATTAATGTGTTTTCCTCGGTTAAAAATGCTTTATATATTTTTAAATATTGTACCGAATCGGCTTGATTTAATAAACCATAAACAATCGCTGTTTCTTTAAGTTCTCCATTAATTTCGAGCTTGTTGTTGCAAGAATTAAAGAATATTGTTGTGAGGATTAGAAGCGTAATTAGTGTTATAAATTTTGATTTCATTTTAAATTTTAATTAGAGCATCAAAAGTATAAAAAAAACAGATTAGCTGTGTTGTTTTGTGTAATTAGCATGAAATCTTTTTTTTAATAGTCAAAATGCGCTGGTAAATTTAAAAAGTTATGCAGTCAGATATTAGTTTTACATAGAAGTGTTTATAATAAATCTCGGTATTTTCTTGCAGATATAAACAAAAGCAGTCAAAATGTCATGTTTTTCATGCCTATTCTTTGGGTTTTTTATGAATTATGACAGAATTGTTGATTTTTTGGCATGGCATAGTGATTGACAAAAGAACAAACAATTAAAAGAAAATAAAACCAAATAATAAAAATTGCTATGGGAAAAATTATAGGAATAGATTTAGGAACTACTAACTCATGCGTTTCCGTTATGGAAGGTAATGAGCCAGTTGTAATCACAAACAACGAAGGTCGCAGAACAACACCATCTGTTGTTGCATTTACCGAAAACGGAGAACGCAAAATTGGAGATCCAGCAAAACGTCAGTCAATTACAAATCCTCATAAAACTATTTATTCGATTAAACGATTAATGGGTGAAACCTTTGATAGAGTTTCGATGGAAGTTGGACGAGTTCCATATAATATTGTTAAAGGCGACAATAATACTCCAAGAGTAAAAATTGATGACAGGTTATATACACCACAAGAAATTTCGGCAATGATACTTCAAAAAATGAAGAAAACAGCCGAAGATTATCTTGGCACCGAAGTTACTGAAGCAGTTATTACAGTTCCAGCATATTTTAGTGATTCTCAGCGTCAAGCTACAAAAGAAGCTGGTGAAATAGCAGGTTTAAAAGTAAGACGTATTATAAACGAACCTACCGCAGCTGCTTTAGCTTATGGTCTGGATAAAAAATTATCGGATGTAAAAGTTGCTGTTTATGACCTTGGAGGTGGAACTTTCGACGTTTCAATTTTAGAATTAGGAGACGGTGTTTTTGAAGTTAAATCTACAAATGGTGATACTCATCTTGGTGGAGACGATTTTGACCAAAAAATTATCGACTGGTTGGCAGATGAATTTAAAAAAGATGAAAATATCGACTTAAGAAGAGACCCAATGGCTCTTCAGCGATTGAAAGAAGCTGCTGAAAAAGCGAAAATTGAACTTTCAAATTCAAGTTCAACGGAAATAAATTTACCTTATATCATGCCTGTTGATGGCATTCCAAAGCATCTTGTTCGCACATTGACTCGTGCAAAATTTGAACAACTAATAGATGATTTAGTTAAACGTACCATCGAGCCTTGTCGCAAAGCATTAGCAGATGCTGGTTTAAAACCTTCTGATATTCAGGAAGTTCTTTTAGTTGGCGGTTCAACTCGTGTTCCAATTATTCAAAAAATTGTGGAAGATTTATTCCAACGTGTACCTTCAAAAGGTGTTAATCCCGACGAAGTAGTGGCAATTGGTGCAGCAATTCAAGGTGGTGTTTTAACTGGTGAAGTAAAAGATGTACTACTTTTAGATGTTACTCCTCTTTCTTTAGGTATTGAAACCCTTGGTGGCGTTTTAACAAAATTGATTGAATCAAATACAACTATTCCATCCAAAAAATCTGAAGTATTCAGTACTGCCGCAGATAGTCAAACTAGCGTTGAAATTCACATATTACAAGGCGAACGCCCAATGGCAGTTAATAACAAAAGTATAGGTCGGTTCCATCTCGACGGAATTCCACCTGCACCTCGTGGTATTCCTCAAATTGAAGTAACTTTTGATATTGATGCAAACGGAATTTTAAACGTAATGGCAAAAGATAAAGCTACTGGTAAAGAACAAAAAATTCGTATTGAAGCATCTTCTGGCTTATCCGAAGAAGAAATCCGAAAGATGAAAACCGAAGCCGAAGCAAATGCTGATTCCGACCGTAAACAAAAAGATGAAATAGATAAATTGAATGCCGCCGATGCATTAGTTTTCTCAACCGAAAAACAGTTTAAGGAATACGGCGATAAGATTCCAGAGGACAAAAAAACTACCATCGAATCCGCTGTGGCTCGTTTGAAAGAAGCACATCAACAAAAAGATTTTGCAGCAATTGAAACTGCTACAAATGATTTGAATGCAGCATGGCAAGCAGCTTCCGAAGAAATGTACAAAAACACTCAGGATACTCCGCCAAATCAAGGTCCAACAGACGGTGCACAACCTCAAGATGATCAATCCTCCGACAATGTGCAGGATGTGGATTACGAAGAAGTGAAAAACTAATACTTTTAATTATATCTCAATAAAAAGCTCCGAAAATCTTCGGAGCTTTTTATTTTTTAATCCCGTTGTCCGAAGTCTCCGAGACTCTAAGCCGTTGTCCGAAGTCTCCGACTCTAACACGTTGTCCGAAGTCTCCGACTCTAACCCGTTGTCCGAAGTCTCCGACTCTAACCCGTTGTCCGAAGTCTCCGACTCTAACCCGTTGTGCG
>JBBQWB010000081.1:0-15182 GCA_038210985.1 Bacteroidales bacterium | reverse complement strand
CTGTTAATCCACTACGTGGAAGTTTTTTACATAAAACAAGAAGTTTTTATTGAGATTAATGCCCTACGGGCAATAATTTGATAGTCCGTTAGGACTTTGACATTAATAAAAAAAACACTATCAATTGAAAAATTTGTCCATCGGACATTAACATCGAATCAAATTCACAATCCGTTATAAATGAGAATGATGCTGAATTCTATCATTGGTAACGAAACACAGTGAAGTAAGGTATCTATTAAAACGAATAAAGAGCTTGTCGAAGGAAGGTTGCGGATGCTTCGACTTCGTCGTGGCGAATCAGCATGACCACAACAGGCTCAGCATGAACGCACAAATAAGCAATCCGAATGTTCGTTGAGGCAAATATATTTACAATAAAAATCTTTTTGTCAAGGCGTTAAGAAACTCTGTCATTGTTAATGGACCGAAGTGGAATGAGAAATCTAAAACAAAATATTTTTCAAACTATTTATTATAATGACTTTTGTTTATCTGTTGATTCTTTTTTGACTTTTTAATTTTTGAACGTTTCTCAAAAAACATTGCAATGCCGCCTCCAAAAATAATTAACCCACAAAAAACCATTCCAGTGCCATCAATTTGCATTATTCCATTAATGCCTGTTGGCCCCATACTAAACCCAGACGACACCAAATTATTTGCAATAAAATCAAAGCCTTTCACAATAATAACTAATCCAGTGATTGAAATCACCACATCAATCGGATTGTATCTATATTTTGAATCTTTTATCAAAGCAAATATCGTAAATTTATCGAACTACAAACTTAGATTTAAGAATCGCATTTGAAGTATAAATCGAAATAAAATACAATCCCGATTTAAAATCTTTAAGGTCTATGTTTTGTGAAAAATCTCCGTCATTTATACTAATTTCTTTTACTATTCGTCCAATATTATCGCTGACAACAATTTGTTTTGCTGAAATATTTTTCTTCCAAGAAATGTTTACATAGGTATTGGCAGGATTTGGTGAAACATCAATTTCATTAGCTGTTTGTTCCAAAACCTGAACTCCTGAAAGTTTAATTGCATTCACTTTTATATCATCGATGAAAAATCCATTAAAATTATTCGATTGATCAGATTTAAACGTAAATTTAAACAGCACATTATTTCCGCACAAAAAATCTAAGTTGATGTCTTCATAAATCCATTCGGGCTGATTTCCATCATACACCGGATATCCCTCTTGTTGGTCGTCGGTTCCAATATTCGTATATTTTCCACACATCGGATTCCATGAAGTTCCATTATCGATAGAATAAAAAACCTGCAAGTAATCGTTCCCTTTTTCAATATCCCATTTAGCTCTAAAATTGAGCGATGCATGACTATATAAAACCAAATTCACGGGATTATTTAGGGTTAATGTACTAGTATTCAATATTGAATAATTTCCATTTGGAGATTCGGTAAAACAACTATTTCCCGAATATGCAGTTTCGGTAGTTACCGACCAACCTGAAGCATTCCACTGAGAAATTTGAGAGGCATCATCCGAAAACAAACAAACGGTATCGCCAAATATTTTCTGAATCGTATCGCGATACACAAATTTTCCATTATCCACCGAAATTACAAAATTCAATTCTGTGCCAAAAGGTAAAACAACGCCCATCGGCATAATATTAAATGCTGAATCGACGTGTTCAAAAAGTGTCATATTGGAATAAGTATGTAAATTTGGCGATAAAATTTGCAAGCCATCCAGCGATTGAACGCTTACGGTAAAAGTGGAAGGAGTATCCAAACCAACGCATAAAAGACGATAATTAAGTTTAGGTAAATTTGGAGATAACAACCGGCTACCTTTTTCTGTTACCCAAGCATAATCGAGCATAAGCCTAAGTGTGTTCAAATTCATGGATAATGATTTTTTGGCATAGGGTTCAATAAGATTTGAAGCGGGCCAAAAACCTTCGTTCATTGGTCCAATTTCGGCAGTAATCGAAATTATTTTTTTTCTTGAAGATTCATCGCCATAACCCCAATCGTCCGCATCGCCATTACTTTGGTATCCATAAGTTTCGGCAACAGTTCCGTACCTATAATCACTTTCGGAGGTAATAATTTCCGAAAATTTGACAAAAGTAGCCGAATCAGCTGTTTGAAGATTTTTATAATTCCATGGATAAATAAACAAGTTTCCGAAGGAATGCCAGTTGATGGCAATTTTGAATGAGTGAGCATTTATAAAGTCACGCATTGCACTGCTTTCGGGTTCAGAAAAAGCAGAAGTGCCTCGATAATAAGGGGAAGCACTAATAGCCTGTGAACCAATATTATCATAACCCCATTGAATTCCATAATTTCGATTCAAATCTATGCCATACGTAAGTAAATCGTTGTGCCTGCGATTTTTCCTCCAAGTACCGCCACCATTAGGGTTTTGAGTTTGGTTATACACAAATCCATCTGGATTTACACATGGAACAAAAAATATGTCCAAATTATTTATCAAATAGGTAACATCTGCTTTAACTCCATAATTTTGGAGCAAATAATGCATAAAATACACCAATTGATGAGCCGAGCCAGGTTCTTGAGCATGGTGAAGTGCCGTAAATAAAACTTGAGGTTTTAATCCTATCGAATCGGGATTTGTAGTAAAAACCATCGAATAAACTGGACGATTTTCGACCGACATTCCAATAATATTTTTACCAGGAACAAGTTGAGGATATAAATATTTCATGGTATCCAACTCCTTTATAATTTCGTTGAAAGTTAAATAACCTCCCATTGAACCTAAACGAAATTGATAAACAAAGCCATAATCCGTAAAATGAGTTCGGCAATTGTGATTTGTAATTGGATTATTTTTCGTTGTATTATTGTTTTTCCGCAAAAAAGAAGCGGTAATATCTTGATCAATTATTTGAACGAAATATCCCATCGAAATAATTTCTCGAACATCCTTTATATAAAATTCACCAACAAATTTTCCAGCTTTATGATATTTTCCATGAACAGGATTAACGCCACTTTCCATCAAATTCAGAAAATCGGGGTAATTAATTTGAATTGAAACACTTTGCAAAGTGTCGTATTGCGAAAAAACATTAAAACTAAAAAGCACTAAAAGAAGAACAAAAAAACTACGTTTCATATAAAAGATTTTATTTACTCCAAATTTATACATAAAAAATTATTTATCGGTTTTTTTTAATAAAATATTGTTTTGTCACAGTAAATAGAATAAAAATGATGGCTTCGACGGGCTCAACCTCCAAGTGATGATTGAGCCTGTCGAAATCACAACCGCAGATTGAGCCTGTCGAAATCAAGGCAACAAATAAAAAACTTAAAAAAAACAAATTGAAAATGAATGTATCATTTTGAAATGAATATTTTTCTACATTTGTCATTATGGAAATAGACAACAAAATTAAAGATAGTGCAATTCGCACCATTATTCAGGAAACAGAAGCTATCTCAAAACTTCGCGACTATATAGATAAGGATTTTATCGAAACGGCAAAACACATCTATCATTGCGAAGGCCGAGTAATTGTTACAGGAATTGGAAAAAGTGCTAATATTGGGAAAAAAATCGTTGCTACATTCAATTCTACGGGAACTCCATCCGTATTTATGCATGCTGCCGATGCAATTCATGGCGACTTAGGCATTGTTTTAAAAGACGATATTGTTTTGTGCATTTCGAAAAGTGGTAACACTCCCGAAATAACGGTTTTAATACCTTTAATTAAAATGATGGGAAATAAAGTGGTGGGAATTACCGGAAATATGGAATCCTATTTAGCAACACATTGCGATTTTGTAATTAACACTACTGTTCCAAAAGAAGCTTGTCCAAACAATTTAGCTCCCACGTCAAGCACCACCGCACAACTAGTAATGGGCGATGCACTGGCAGTTGCACTCTTAGAACTCAGAGGATTTACTTCCGAAGATTTTGCAAAATTTCACCCAGGAGGATCGCTAGGAAAAAAACTTTATTTAACGGTTGGCGAACTAGCTTCTAAAAACGAAAGTCCAGAAGTGAATCCCAAGGACGATATAAAAAAGGTAATCATAGAAATTTCGCAAAAACGATTAGGCTTAACAGCGGTAATTGAAAACGATATTATTGTTGGAATAATTACCGATGGCGATTTAAGACGAATGATGCAAACAAATGAAACATTTACTCATTTAAAAGCATCCGAAATCATGAGTAAAAATCCAAAAAGCATTGATGCAGATGAACTTGCAGTTCGTGCTTTAGAAATAATGCGTCAACGAAATATTACTGGATTATTGGTTACACAAAACGATAAATATATAGGCGTTGTTCATTTACACGACATTTTAAAAGAAGGAATAATATAATTATCACCATGAATATAATTGAAGAATACAACGATTATCGAGAAAAGATGAATGAAAAAATTCTATCTGAAGACAATTTGGTTTTAAAAAGAATTTATAATCTCGACACCAAAACCTATCAAGATGGAGCTTTGTCTGCCAAAACAAAAGAGATGCTAGGACTTGTTGCATCCATGGTTTTGCGTTGCGACGATTGCATAAAATATCATTTGCAAAAATGCCATGAATTAGGAACCACAAAAAAAGAAATTTTTGAAATATTTGCAGTAGCTAATTTAGTTGGCGGAACAATTGTAATCCCACACACACGTAGAGCAACCGAATTTTGGGAAGCACTTGAAGCATCCAACGCTTAAATTACTTTCAGGTAATAAAAAACTTTTTCCATTTCTAATTGTCTATTATAACATATCTCACTTAATTTACAAGAGTAATGTCAATCGTTTCAAAAAAAGTAATCCTAAGCACTTTACTCCTATTTTTCGGATTATTTCTGCAAAATGCTCATGCTCAAATTACCAAAATTACAGGTCGAATAATTGATGCAAACACAAAAAAACCACTACCATTTGTAAACATAGCTTTTCAGTATTCATCTGTTGGAACAGTTACCGATTTTGATGGCAATTTTGCTATTGAAACAAAAACTCGATCAGATAGTATTTTGGTCTCATTTGTTGGATACATTCCACAAACTATAAGATTTGAAAAAAATAAATATCAAAAAGTTGACATTGCTTTAGTTCCATCTCAAATATCGCTAACCGAAGTAATAATTCGTTACAATGGAAATCCTGCCGATGAAATTTTAAACAACATCCTAAAAAACAAAGAAAAAAATAATATCACTAATTTCGATTTTGCTCAATATGAGTGTTATAACAAAATTCAATTCGATATAAACAATATTACCGAAGATTTTAAAAACAGAAGAGCATTTAGAAAATTTAGTTTTGTTTTTAATTACATCGATACTTCAACGGTAAATAACAAAACCTATCTACCCATTTTTTTATCCGAATCAATCTCAAATGTTTACACTCGGAGCAAACCTAAAACAAAAAAAGAATACATTCAAGCTATAAAAGTTTCGGGAGTCGATAATGAAAGCATTGGTCAATTTATGGGTGATTTATATCAAAACATCAATGTTTATGAAAACAATATTACACTGTTTGAAGCGAATTTTGCAAGCCCATTGTCAAATTTTGGAAGCGTATATTATAGATATTATTTAATAGATAGCACCTATAAAGATGATACTTGGTGCTACAATATTGCTTTTAAGCCAAAACGAAGCGGCGACTTAACATTTACTGGTAATTTTTGGGTTGCCGATTCATGCTGGGCAATTAAAGAAATTAAATTAAACATGTCGAAAGAAGCCAACATTAACTACATCGACGGAATGGTTATCGAACATTCGTTTGAAAAAACCAAACAAGGATATTGGGTTTTAAATAAAGAACAAACTACCATTGATTTCAATGTATTTGAAGATGCAAAAAAAACGGTCGGATTTTATGGTAAAAAAACAACTTCATACCGAAATCACATCATCGGAATTGAACAAAATACAAGTATTTATCGAACTCCAACAGATGTAATTGTAAACGATGAAGCATATAAGCGTTCAGATACATATTGGGATATTTCTCGACACGAAGAATTAAACCATGATGAACGTACAATATATTATATGATAGACACATTGACTTCATTGCCAATTTACACAACATATCTTGATATCATTCAAACCTTTATTCAGGGTTATAAAATTTACAAAAACGTAGAATTTGGTCCATATATGTCATTTATCAGTTTTAATCAAGTAGAAGGAACACGTTTGAGATTTGGCGGAAGAACAAGTAATGCATTCAGTACCAAATTTATGATTAACGCCCATGTTGCATACGGGTTTCGTGATGAAGCAATTAAATACGGAACAGGATTTATATATATGTTTAATAAAAATCCTCGACGAGCAATTGGTGCATCGATGAAGCACGATATGGAGCAAATTGGACAAAGTCAAAATGCATTTCGTGAAGACTTTTTACTAGCTGCACTTTTTCAGCGTAGCCCTTCAAATAAACTTTCGATGGTTGACGAATACAAAATGTATTACGAACACGAGTGGTTTAACGGATTTCAAACTACTACTGGATTTACCCATCGAGATGTTTTTCCGGTGGAAGATACACGATTTTATGTAACCACAAACAACCAAACGCGTGAAAAAAGGTATATCACCACAAGCGAGTTTAATATAAATTTCCGATTTGCCTATAAGGAAAAATTTTTAATGGGCGAATTTGAACGAACTAGTGCAGGAACAATTTATCCAGTATTTGAGTTGTTATATACTATGGGTGTTCCCAATTTTCTGGGCGGTGATTATAGTTTTCATAAATTAATGTTCGGAGTTAAACAATGGTTTAATGTTGGCTTGCTGGGCTGGTCGGATTATAAATTTGAAGCTGGAAAAATTTTTGGAAAGCTCCCCTATCCTTTGCTCAAACTTCACGAAGGAAACGAAACCTATTTTATGGACGAATATTCGTTCAATACGATGAATTATTACGAATTTGTGAGCGACCAATATGCAAGCTTAACTTGGACACAACATTTTAATGGATTATTATTCAATCGAATACCATTATTTAAAAAATTAAAGTGGAGAGAAGTGGCTTATTTTAAAGGATTGGTTGGTAGCTTAGAGGACAGAAATCAAGATTATAGTCAATTCCCTGCTGGATTAAACGAACTATCAAAACCATACTTTGAAACAGGTTGTGGAATCGAAAATATCTTTAAAATAATTCGTATTGATGCATTATGGCGACTATCCCATTTGGACAAACCTAATATTTCAAAATTTGGAATTTATGGATCGTTTGTGTTTCAATTTTAGCAAATTGTTTCATCCAAATTCAATAAAAAAAACCAAATTTAATTCACCACAATAATTTAGTATCGATTAAATAATAATAAACGAAAGCCAATTTAAAAAATAATGTAATTTTGCATCTACAATATGACAAAACTATACACCAATAATATTACTAAGAAATACAAACAACGATACGTTGTGAAGGATGTCAGCATTAGTGTTGAGCAAGGCGAAATTGTGGGACTACTTGGACCAAATGGAGCTGGAAAAACCACATCTTTTTATATGATTGTTGGATTAATAAAGCCACTAGAGGGTGAAATATTTTTAGACGATAAAAACATTACCGAACTTCCTATGTACAAACGAGCTCAAGCAGGCATCAGTTATTTGGCTCAGGAAGCTTCTATTTTTCGTCAAATGAGTGTGGAAGATAATATTAAGTCGGTATTAGAGTTCACAAAAAAAAGTGCTTTGGAACAAAAAGAAAAGTTAGAATCGCTAATAGAAGAGTTTGGGCTAGGTAAAATCCGAAAAAGCAAAGGCATACAATTATCGGGTGGCGAACGAAGACGTACCGAAATTGCTCGATGTTTGGCTGTTGACCCTAAATTTATATTATTAGATGAGCCTTTTGCTGGAGTTGACCCAATTGCAGTGGAAGACATTCAAAGCATTGTTTCAAGATTAAAACAAAAAAACATTGGAATTTTAATTACCGATCATAATGTTCACGAAACTTTAAATATTACCGATAGGGCTTATCTTCTTTTTGAAGGCTCTGTTTTAAAATCGGGCACAGCCGAAGAATTAGCTGCGGATGAACACGTTCGCAGGGTTTATTTGGGCGAAAAATTTGAATTACACAGATAATTTAAAACTATTTTTTTCAACTAATTATTTGCAGCAATTTTAAAAATAATAAATATTTATTATTTTTAATTGGTAAATTCGGTAAAATTATTCTAAATTTGCAGGCTAAAATGTATTTTAACTAACAAATTATCACTTAAACACTTTATAATCAAAATTTTAAGATATGCAAAACAAAGGTGCTATTAAATTTTTCGCAATAATATTTGCATTAGTATGTTTATTCCACTTATCATTTACCCTGTGTACACGCCAAGTTGAGAAAGATGCTAAAGAGTTTGCCATGGGTAGCAATATAGAAGCAATAGCTACAAAAATGGCTGAAGGAGAAAACTTTAAAAAAGAATTTTACAAAGATTCATTATTTAAAGCAACTGAAAAGTATTATTTAGATTCAGTTTCAAATGAAGTAGTTTACAATTTTTTATGGATTAGAAAATATACTTATAAAGATTGCAAAAATCGCGAGATAAATTTAGGATTAGACTTAAAAGGTGGTATGAATGTTACCATGGAAATTTCGGTTCCTGACATTTTAGTGGCTTTAGCTGGAAAAAATGCAAAAGACCCTAATTTTATTAAAGCAATGGAAGTTGCTCGTTTAAAATATCAAACTTCTCAATCCAATTTTTTAACGCTTTTTACAAATGCTTATACGGAAATTGCACCTAATGGAAAACTTGCATCCATCTTTTCGTTTAGTTTAGATAAAATTAAAACAAACTCCTCAAACGAAGAAGTTATCAAGGTTTTAAACGAAGAAACTGAATCGGCAATTGACCGTACATATCAAATTTTACGTACTCGTATCGACCGTTTTGGAGTTGCTCAACCAAACATTCAAAAATTAAGTCAATCGGGTCGTATTTTAATTGAATTACCTGGTATAAAAGAACCCGAACGTGTTCGTAAATTATTACAAGGAACAGCTAATTTGGAATTTTGGAAAACATATGAATTTATAGAAGTTTATCCAATCATGGAGCAGGTTGATAAAAAAATTGCTTCTATTTATGCAGGCTTAGGTGATGCAATTGACTCAACAGGTAACATTTCAGATTCTACAAAAGTAGCAATACAGAACGAAACAATAAAATCCGACTCCATTAAAAAAGCAGATACATCTAAAACAGTACCTTCTGCTCCTGGTGAAGATAGAATCAAATTTGCAAAAGAACACCCACTTTTCGCATTGCTTTCTCCTAATTTCGATCAACAATCAGGTCAGCCTCAAAAAGGTCCTATTGTTGGCGTTGCTCAATCAAAAGATACTTTGAAAATTAATAAAATGTTTGAACTTGTAAAAAACATTTTACCTCGTGATTTACATTTATCTTGGACTCATAAAGCAATTGATGAGAAAGAGATATTCCATCAATTAATAGCTTTAAAAGGCGTTGGAGAAAAAGGACCAGCTTTAACTGGGGAAGTAATTACCGATGCTCGTCAGGATTTTAGCGACCGTGGAGGCAACGAGATTGTAATGCAAATGAATACTACTGGAGCTAAAGTTTGGAAAAAAATCACAGGCGAAAACAAAGGAAAAGCAATAGCTATCGTTTTAGATAATTTTGTGTATTCTTTCCCAATAGTACAAGATGAAATTCCAAACGGACGTTCATCCATTACTGGTAATTTTACTTTAGAAGAAGCAAAGGATTTAGCTAATATTTTAAAAGCAGGTAAACTTCCTGCACCTGCTCGCATTGTTCAAGAAGAAATTGTTGGACCAACTTTAGGTAAGGAATCTATTAATTCAGGCTTGATTTCGTTTGTTATTGCTTTCCTTTTAGTAATGATTTACATGGCGTTATATTATAATAAAAGTGGACTTATTGCTGACATTGCATTAATGACAAACATATTTTTTATTTTTGGAGTTCTTTCTGCACTTGGAGCCGTATTAACTCTTCCAGGTATCGCTGGTATTGTGTTAACACTCGGTATGGCAGTGGATGCCAACGTTATTATTTACGAACGTATTCGTGAAGAGTTAAGAGCTGGAAAAGGCACTCGTTTGGCAGTTAGCGACGGTTACAAAAACGCTTATTCTGCTATTATCGATGGAAACGTTACTACATTAATTACAGGGATTGTACTTGTACTGTTTGGCTCAGGTCCAGTTAAAGGGTTTGCAACAACATTAATTATTGGTATTTTATCTTCTCTGTTTACATCCATTTTCATTTCCAGATTAATATTTGACTATTTCTTAGATAGAAATAAAAATGTTCCTTTCGACAACAAATTAACTCGTTATGCTTTTACTAAAACCAAAATCAATTTCATAGGTTTACGTAAAAAAATGTATATAGCTTCAATAGTTGTAATTTTAATCGGAATTGTTTCTTTGTCCATTAAAGGGTTAAATTTTGGCATTGACTTTACTGGAGGAAGAAGTTATATTGTTCGTTTAGATCAAAATGTAAAATCCAATGAAGTTCGTCAAAAGTTAGCTGCAGCTTTTGGTGAAGCCCCTGAAGTAAAAATATTTGGAGCATCAAATCAGATTAAAGTAACTACTAAATATTTAATAAATCAAGAAGGTTCAGATGTTGATTCAATAGTTGAACGTAAACTTTTTGAAGGCATGCAATCATTTTTTGTTAAGTCGATAAAATTTGAAGATTTTAGCACGAAAAATCAAGATATAGGCTTACTCAGTTCACAAAAAGTAGGACCAACTATTGCAAAAGATATTTTATTTGATGCAATGTGGGCTATCATTTTATCTTTATTTGCAATTTTCGCATACATTGCAGTTCGATTCCGTAAATGGCAATATGGTTTAGGTGGTTTAATTTCACTTGCCCATGATACCATGATTACCATTTCACTGTTCTCCATTTTTTATGGTATACTTCCGTTTACATTGGAAGTTGACCAAGCGTTTATAGCGGCAATTTTGACAATTATTGGTTATTCAATCAACGATACTGTGATTATTTTTGATAGGGTTCGTGAAAATAACAGCTTACATCCAAAACATTTGCTAAAAGACAATATGAACGATGCGATGAATAGCACATTAGGTCGTACTGTAAATACTGCAGGTACAACAATTATTGTACTTCTTGCCATCTTTATTTTTGGTGGTGAAGTAATACGCGGTTTTATTTTCGCACTACTAGTTGGTATCGTAATTGGAACCTATTCTTCTGTTTTTAATGCAGCTCCAATCGCTTTCGACTTTTTAAACTGGACAGAAAAAAGAAAAAAGAAAAAAGAAATAAAATAATTAAAATCTATTGTTACATATCAAAAACAGCCTTAGGTGGCTGTTTTTGATATGTAACAATTCTATTATCATCATCGTATAATAAACAATATTAAAAAAAAACATATTTTTTACGAAAAAAAATATTTTATTTTAAAAAAAATCATTATTTTAGCCACGACATTGGGAAAATAAATTTATAAACTATGAAATTTTTATACAAATTGGGCTTGTTTTTTCTGATGCTGTTAATTGTTAGCAACACAGCAATTGCACAACGCAGAAATTACTCTCAGGAAGCAGACGCAGCTTACAATAAGTTTCAATACAATGTAGCTGCAGAGCTATATAAAAAGGCTTATAACAAGGTTAAAAAAAATCGAGTAGAGAAAAATCGCATCCTTTATCGTATTGCCGATTGCTACCGTTTAGCTGGCGATAATGATAATGCGTTAAAACAGTATCAACGCTTAGAAAAAATTAACTATCAAAAGGATAGTCCAATTATTCTAATGCATTTGGGTGATTTAATGCGGATGAAAAAGGATTATGCCGAAGCCCTAAAATACTATAATTTATATAAAGGGCTCGAAAAAACAGACACCGTTATAGCTTTTCGTATCAAATCCTGCGAATTATCTTCGCAATGGGTAAACAATCCAACTCGTCATGAAGTTGATAATTTCAGAAAATTCAACAGTCGTGAAAACGATTGGGCACCGGCATGGGGAAATCCAGGCAAAGGAAATATTCTTTTTGTAACTTCAACACGCGAAGGCTCCATTGGTAAAGGAGTTGATTCATGGACAGGACAAGCATTCTCAGATATTTGGCAATTTGAAAAACCAAAAAGCAAAAGTGCTGAATGGCCCGGAGAATGGGTAGGACCAAAACCTATTGACGATGCAGGAATTGTTTCAACTCAAGCAAACGAAGGTGAAGCAGTAGCAAATACAAAAGGTACTACAATATATTATACATACTGTCCAAACGAAAAGAAAACAGTTCAAGGGTGTAAAATATTCACTGCACAAAAACGCGGAAAAAACTGGAAAGAAGCCGAATTGATAGTATTAGGGCCAGATTCTTTTGATTACGTTCACCCAGCTATTTCAGGCGATGAATTAACTATGTATTTTGCTTCAAATCGTCCAGGTGGAAAAGGTGGTTTCGATATTTGGGTAGCTAAGCGTTCTCGTAAATCAAAACCTTTTGAAGAAATATCCAATTTAGGTTCTGTTGTAAATACTTGGACACACGACATGTTCCCAACGCTTCGTGGCGATTCCACCATTTATTTCTCTTCAAAAGGTCATCCAGGTTTAGGTGGTTTCGATATTTTCCGAACTCAATACCTTGGCGACACTAAATATACTCCTCCTGTTAACCTTCAATATCCTTTAAACTCCGAAGGTGATGATATGGGAATTATTTTTGATGAATCGCCATTGTTAGACCCTTTGTCTAATTCAGCTTATATAGAAAAAGGATTTTTCTCATCAAACCGTAAAGGTGGTCGTGGTGGAGATGATATTTATTTCTTTAAACTTCGTCCACTTATTTTCACTTTGTCGGGTATTATTAGAGATAGTGTTACCTTACAATTAATAACCGATGCAGATGTTTCTGTTTCTGGATCGGATGGAGCATCTTTTAGCACAAAAACCGACAATAAAGGATATTATTACTTTGGAAAAGACAAAATTCAACACAATGTTACTTATAGCATTAGCGTTAAGAAAAAAGGTTACTACGAAGATAAAAATACCAAAGCCAAAGAAACAACTGTTGGCTTAACCGAAAATAAGGATTTAAAACGCGATTTTAAACTTATTCCAATTCCAAAAGAACCAGTTCTTTTACCAGACATTCTTTATGATTTATCAAAATGGGATTTAAAACCACAATATCAAGACTCCTTAGCCGACCTTTATAAAATCATGACAGAAAATCCAACCTTTGTAATTGAATTGCGTGCACACACCGACGTTCGACCAAGTCCAATTACAAACGATACTCTTTCTCAATATCGTGCTCAATCTTGCGTTGATTATTTAATTCGAAAAGGAATAAATCCAGGACGCCTAGTTGCTAAAGGTTATGGCGAAAAAGTACCTCGTACATTAACTAAAGATACAAGATCGACATACAAAGGAGATGAATTTATCTTTCTGAAAGGTACCGTTTTAACTCCAGATTACATTAATTCACTTCAAGGCAAAAGTCAACAAGAAGCAGCTCACTCGCTCAACCGTCGTACTGAATTTAGAATTTTACGTGATGACTTTGTGCCACCAGCAACTAATGATACCTCTGTAAAAACTGGTGTTGTTCAATTTGTTGCTACACCTGGTCAATATATTTTAAGTGTTAAAGTGGAAGGAGATTTAGTTAAAGCACCATGTATTATTAACAATAGTCGTCAAATGCAATTTAGCATCGTTCAAAATCAGCCTAACATTCAGTTCTCATTCGAGGAAGCAATGAAACTTTTAAAGGAAGGTAGAATTACTACAGCTAACTTTGAAATGAAAGATGCAGCTATTGATAAAGATGGCAATATTCTGGAAAAACAGATGATGACTTTAGAAAGCATTAATATAGGTGAAAATTCTATTGAAAATGTAAGCGTTCAGATTGTTAAAAACTTAAAAACTCCAATCGTTTTCGGTGAAAACTCTTTTACAACTAACTTTGGTAAATACGAAGTAAACAAAACAAACAGCACAATGACTGTTACTACTAATTCTGAAAAATAAATAAATTTTCGATATTTTTAAAAAACATCCTTGAAGTTCAAGGATGTTTTTTATTTTTGTAAAAAAACATGAATAATTCCGAAAAATATATTGCCCGAGGTGTTTCAGCTTCAAAAGAAGATGTTCACGCTGCCATTAAAAATATTGACAAAGGTTTATTTTCAAAAGCATTTTGTAAAATAATTCCAGATTATTTAACGAACGATGAAAAACATTGCTTAATAATGCATGCCGACGGAGCAGGAACTAAATCATCCTTAGCTTATGCATATTGGAAAGAAACAGGCGATTTAAGCGTTTGGAAAGGCATTGCTCAGGATTCAATAGTAATGAATACAGACGACCTATTGTGCGTTGGAGCAACAAGTAATATCATGTTGTCGTCAACCATTGGAAGAAACAAAAAAAACATACCTGGCGAAGTTATTTCTGTCATCATAAATGGAACATCTGAATTTATTCAAGAACTACGAGATCTAGGAGTTGAAATAACCTTAACCGGAGGCGAAACTGCAGACGTTGGCGATTTGGTTAGAACGATAATAGTTGATACAACGGTAATAGCTCGCATGAAAAGAGATGAAATTATTGACAATTCAAAAATTTCGGCTGGCGATGTGATTATCGGATTATCTTCATCTGGACAAGCAAACTACGAAAAAAATTACAATTCGGGTATTGGAAGCAATGGATTAACATCTGCTCGTCATGATGTGTTTTCTAAAAAAGTAGCAGAAAAATATCCCGAAACTTTCGACAGCTCAATTGATTCAAGTATTTCATATTGTGGAAAACATTTTTTAACCGACTCCTCTCCTATTGCAGGAATTGACATGGGAAAACTTGTTCTCAGTCCAACCAGAACATACGCACCTATTATAAAAAACATTTTAAGCGAATTTCGTCCAAAAATTCATGGCATGGTTCACTGCAGTGGTGGAGCACAAACCAAAATTTTACATTTTATTGATGATTTAAACATTATAAAAGATAATTTATTCCCAATTCCTCCAATATTTTCAATAATACAAGAATCGGCTCAAACCGATTGGAAAGAAATGTATAAAGTTTTTAACAT
>JBBQWB010000080.1:0-15476 GCA_038210985.1 Bacteroidales bacterium | reverse complement strand
GACATCTGTTGTATGATGTTGTATAACAAGCTAATAGGTAAAATGAAGGAAGGTAGGGTTTATTTTTGTGTATTTTAAAAATATGGATTTTCCGCAATTTATTGCCCCTGCCCTCAAGGGTGTAAATTGCTGAAAATCAATTCATCCTTTAGGATTGAGGCAAAAATTGATTGAAGTAATTTACACCCAAAGCAAAATTTATTTATTTTATCGGACAATAGTGATTTATTATAATTCTCATTTAGAGGCTATTTGTGATTAATTTTTAAAACATAAACGATTAAAACAACAGATTCTCTATCTTTGTAAAAATATTTCATGAAGAATATTTATATAATAGCTGGTTGTAATGGAGCTGGTAAAACTACTGCATTAAGTTGATTCTTGCTATATGATAAAATGTTTAATGGAAAAAGAAATTAACAAAGAATTACGCGAGAAAATACTTAAAGGCATTGAACTTTCTTTTGAAAGATTATTACTTATAAAAATAAAAGAGGATTCAGATTTTGTTTTTTCAAAAGATGGAAAAATAATCAGAATCAAGGCAAAAGATTTTGTCAAGGAATAGTGAATGTAATTATCTTAGGGGCAATGCTGAAAAAAACCAGACATTTGATAACTGCAATAATACATAGACTCATTCGTTTCTATAATTTTCGTATTTTCTCACTCTCGATTTTTACAATATACACATAAATAAATTTGATTAAACAATTGTTTGACTTTATGGTTTTAATAGTGAATCTAAAAATATAAAAAATGAAAAAAATACTTGGAATCACTTTTATTGCAACCGTAATTTCGATTAGCTCATTGGCTCAAAAATCAATTTACGATTTTAAAATAAAAGATATAAATGGAAAAGAATTTGATTTTTCCACCTTAAAAGGCAAAAAAATAATGATTGTAAACGTGGCTTCAAAATGCGGTTTTACAAAGCAATACGAAGCATTGCAAAAAATATATAAGGAATATTCGACACAGGATTTTGTAATTGTAGGATTTCCAGCAAATAACTTTTTAAGTCAGGAACCTGGTACGGAAGAAGAAATTGCAAACTTTTGCAGTACTAACTATGGAGTTACTTTTCCGATGATGTCGAAAATTGATGTGGTGGGTAAAAAAATACATCCAATTTATAAATGGCTAACTTCTAAAGAATTAAATAAAGTAATGGATTCAAAAGTTTCTTGGAATTTTCAAAAATATTTAATTGATGAAAAAGGAAATTTTATTGCCATGCTTAATCCTCGAGTTAAACCAGATTCTCAAAATATTATTGACTGGATAAAAGGTGGAGAATTTAAAGCAGAATAAAAACAACTAAACGACATCGACTTAGCGTAAAACTTTGAGGGAAAAAATGTCGTTTACCCCGTCGATTTGTCATTCCGAGTCCGACAACTGGCGGAGAGGAATCTAATAACGTAACAGATGCTTACGCTCCACTATGTTTCTCCGACTTCTGGCGGATGCATGACAACAGAATATATACTGTTCGCCACGGCGAACAGTGTGACAAATACTTGCAAACACTATTTGAAAACCTATCCTTTTGTTTCCTTACTTTCCAAAGCATCTGGAAACAAAAAATCATTGTATGGATAAATGCTAAGATGAATTTTTCGGATTTCGCTATATAAAACATTCCGTAACTCGCTAATGTTTTGAGAATATTTTGCCGAAATAAACAATATGTTTCCCTCGGATTTTGCCATCCACGATTTTTTTAAATACTCAAGAGAGTAGTTTTCTTTCGTTACAGGAGTTAAATCGTCCTCCTCTTTTTTGGTAAATTTATAATTATCAATTTTATTAAAAAGTATAACAACTGGTTTATCGGCAACTCCAATTTCGGATAGTGTTTGATTCACCACCGCAATTTGTTCTTCAAACTCAGGGTGACTGATATCGACAATATGAATAATTAAATCGGATTCTCGAATTTCGTCAAGCGTTGATTTAAACGATTCGATTAAATTGTGCGGTAATTTTCGTATAAAACCAACCGTATCGGAAAGTAAAAAAGGCAAATTTCCAAAAACCACCTTGCGAACAGTAGTGTCGAGCGTTGCAAAAAGTTTGTCTTCAGCAAAAACATTCGACTTACTTAATAAATTCATTATGGTTGATTTTCCAACATTGGTATAGCCAACCAGCGAAACTCTTACAAATCGTTCTCTATTGCCACGTTGAGTGAGTTTTTGACGATCGATAAGTTCGAGTTTTTCTTTTAGAAGTGCAATTCTATCATGAACAATTCGGCGGTCGGTTTCAATTTCTTTTTCACCAGGCCCACGCATTCCAATACCTCCACGTTGTTTCTCTAAGTGAGTCCACATACGGGTTAATCGAGGTAGTAAATATTGATATTGAGCTAATTCAACTTGAGTTTTGGCATGAGCTGTTTGAGCTCGTTTTGAAAAAATATCTAAAATTAATCGAGTTCTATCAATTACTTTGCATGTTAAAACTCGTTCGATATTTCGAATTTGTGATGGCGAAAGTTCATCATCAAAAACTACTACTTCGATTTGATTTTCTTCGACAAAAATTTTGATTTCGTTTAGTTTTCCAGAGCCAACATAATGTTTTGGATCGGGATATGGAAGGTTTTGAATAAACGATTTAATGGTAAATCCACCTGCGGTATCTACCAAAAAAGCTAATTCATCTAAATATTCTTTGGTTTTTTCGGAACTAATTTGTTGGGTAGAAACAGCTACTAAAATAACTTTTTCTTGCGTAATCGACTGACTTAAATCTGAGGGCATGTGTGGTTTGTTTTAAAATCGGCGAAAGCCAATTATTTCGCGCACTTCTTTTAGAGTTTTAGCAGCACTTTCATGAGCTTTTTCGGCTCCATTTTCTAAAACTTTTTGAAGATACTCGGTATTGTTGTTTAGTTCCAAAATTCTTTCTCTAAAAGGAGTACAAAACTCAATCATATCTTCGGCAATCTGTTTTTTCATATCGCCGTATCTAATTTGACATTTATTATAATTGTCTTCAAAGGTTTCAAGAGTATCTTGTTTTGACACAATTTTCATCAAGTTGAATAAATTTTGAATTGCCACAGGTTTTTCCTGATTTGGCTCAGAAGGCCCCGAATCGCTAACAGCTCGCATAATTTTTTTGCGAATTGCTTCGGGTTCATCGGATAAATATATGCAATTGCTTTCGTTTCCCGATTTCGACATTTTGGTGCTTCCATCAAGTCCTGGAACTTTCACTAATTCATTGCTAAAATTAAAGGCAATTGGTTCTGGAAAATAATCGGTGTGGTACATATTGTTAAAACGTGCAGCAAGATTTCGTGTCATTTCCAAGTGTTGTTCTTGGTCTTTGCCAACGGGAACCATGTGAGCCTTGTGTATTATAATGTCGGCAGCCATCAAACTTGGATAAGTCAATAGTCCAGCATTTACGTTATTTGGTTGCGAGCGTATTTTATCTTTAAAAGATGCAACACGTTGTAGTTCACCAATATAAGCGATCATGTTCAAAAACAGATAGAGTTCTGCGGTTTCGGGTAAATCGCTTTGGCGATATAAAACCGCTTTTTCTGGATCCAAGCCAGCTGCCAAGTAATTTACCAATACATTTTTAACATGATTATTTAAATCGTTTGGCGTTGGATGCGTTGTTAACGAATGATAATCGGCTATAAAAAAATAGCATGAATGCTCGTGCTGCATTTTTACAAAATTCACAATGGCACCAAAATAATTACCTAAATGAATGTTTCCTGTGGGTCGTATCCCGCTTACTACTGTTTTCATGGTGCAAAAATAGTAAAAATTCGTTTTAAGATGAACCGATTTTTAAGTTCAACAGATTAATTTGGGAAGAAAAGTAGGGAGTATAAAGTGATTTTAAAATATCTGTGGATATTTATTCGGGTTATACTCGTGCATAATATCATACACTGCATCAAATACATCTTCGGCGTTTGGATTGGAAAAATAATCGCCATCGGTAGTGTATGCAGGTCGGTGACCTTTAGAAGTTAAAGTGTGTGGTTCGCTATCTAAATAATAAAAACCACGTTGTTCTTCTAACACTTTTTGCATCATATAGGAAGTTGCACCTCCAGGAACGTCTTCGTCAAAGAACAAAATTTTGTTGGTTTTCTTGAGCGATTCCACAATTGTGTGATTTACATCAAATGGCAACAACGATTGAACGTCGATTAATTCTACCGAAATATTAAATTCTTTCAGTTGTTTCACTGCATCTTCGGCAATTTTTACGCATGCACCATAGGTAACAATTGTAATGTCGTTGCCTTGTTTAATAATTTCGGGTTGACCAAATGGAATTCTAACATCTCCAATATTATCAGGCATTTTTTCGCGCAAGCGATATCCATTTAAAGGCTCGATAATTAAAACTGGATCGTCGCCAGCCAAAGCAGTGTTATAAAATCCAGCAGCTTGAGTCATGTTTCGTGGAGTAAGAATATGCACGCCTTTTACCGAGTTGATAACCATGCTCAATGGCGAACCTGAATGCCAAATTCCTTCTAAACGATGACCACGAGTAGTAATAATTACCGGAGCTTTTTGTCCTCCTTTTGTTCGATATCGTGTAGTTGCTAAATCGTCGCTCATAGTTTGCAAAGCATACAAAAGATAATCAAAATATTGAATTTCAATAATAGGGCGGAGTCCACGAAGTGCGAGTCCTATTCCTTGACCCATAATGGTTGTTTCGCGAATACCAGTATCTGTAACTCTTAATTCGCCATACTTTTGTTGCAAACCTTCAAACGTTTGATTTACGCCACCAATTCCGCCAACATCTTCGCCAAAAGCAACAACCAATGGGTTTTTGGAAAACATTATATCGAAATTTTTATTTAAAATTTCTCTACCTGGAACTATCATCGAATTTTCGCTATATATCGCCGGTACTTCTTTTACTTTTAAAGGTGAAAGCTCCGATTCGCTATACAAATGGCTGCTATAACGTTCATAACCATCTTTCATTTGCTCGTCAATCCAAGTTCGCAAAGCATCTTTTAAAGGTTTATTTGGATTACATGTTTGGCACATATGTCGTAAAATATGAGCTGCTGAAGAAATTATATCTTTACGAGTTGGTTGAGCAATTTGGCGTAGGGCATCCGTTTCGGAAACAATTCTTCCAGTTTTTGCACAATTACACGAAGCTGAGTTGGTTAGTTTAATCATCTCTTCGCGTAAAGCTTCAATGGGTTTAATATAGCTTTTCCAGGCTCTATCTTTTGCTTGTTTTACGGTTTCAATAGCTTGTTTTTCAATCGTTTCTAGTTCGGTTTCCGATGCTATTTTTTCCAATAGCATCCATTCTTTCATTTTTAAAATACAATCGAATTCTTTTTCGAATTGCATTCTTTTTTCGTCTTTATATCGCTCATGCGAACCCGAAGTTGAATGCCCTAAAGGTTGGGTAACTTCTTCTACATGAATAAATACTGGCTGATGGTTTTCGCGACAAACGGGTATTGCTTTTTCGTAAGTTTCGAGCAATTCGAGATAATTCCAAGCTTTGGCTTTAAATAACAAATATCCCTTTTTATCTCCTTCGTTTTCAAAACCTTTCATCAATGACGAAATATCGCTTTTTGTAGTTTGGAGTTTTTTTGGAACCGAAATTCCATAACCATCGTCCCAAACCGACATTGCCATTGGAACTTGCAACACTCCAGCAGCATTTATAGTTTCAAAAAAATGTCCTTCGGAAGTACTTGCATCTCCAATAGTACCAAAAGCAACTTCGTTACCGACATTTGAAAAAGTACTAAACGATGACAGCTCTTTTATGTCTCGGAAAAGTTTTGAAGCATAAGCCAAACCTAATAATCGTGGCATTTGACCTGCGGTAGGAGAGATGTCTGCCGAACTATTTTTTTGTTTGGATAAATCTTTCCAATTACCGTTTTCGTCTAAACTAACTGTGGCAAAATGGTTGTTCATCATTCGTCCGCCGGTTCCTGGGCATGCGTCTGGTTCGGTATTTCCGTATAATTGATTAAAAAATTGTTCGATGGTTAATTCGCCAATTGCCATCATAAAAGTTTGATCGCGGTAGTAACCCGAGCGCCAATCGCCATTGCGAAACTGTTTTGCCATTGCTACTTGTGACAACTCTTTGCCATCGCCAAATAACCCAAATTTTGCTTTCCCCGTTAGTACTTCTTTACGTGCCAATATCGATGCCTGACGACTTTCATTAATTAAACGGTAATCGGCTAAAATTTCTTCTTTGCTGTATTTCTTCTTTGTCATTATATCGTGATTTCTTTGTTATTATTAACAGTATAAAGAAGGATTTGTTTAATGCAAATAAATACCGAAAAAATGTAAGACTGTTTTTTGCTGAAATTAAAATATTTAACTACTAGTCCTCAATAAACAAGTTGAAAAATCAAATAGGAATCTAACTCAATAAAAACAAAGCCATCAATAAAACTAATGCTATTAAAATGCTAAAAATAAGAATATTGCATAATTAGTCCTTGCAAGAAAACTCAGTGTTTGATAAGAAAACGTCAAATTCATAGAAAGCGTAGTCGAACTGTTGAACTGACCTGAATTCGTTGCAAGTAAAACAGCTTGTCCAAACTTTGGCGGAAAGAAGTTGGCATTTTAGTGCAGACGTTAAATAATGCTTTTTTCAAATTTTCGTTTAAAGTTTTGATAGAAATACTTAAAAATGTATCTTTGATAAAAATTTTAAATAAATCATGCAGAATAACCGGAAAATATATTTGATGTTTGTTTTATTCTTTTTGATTGTGGTTGGTTTATTATCTTGCAATAATCGACGAAATACTGCCAAAAAGCGATACAAAAGAGTTAAAGGATGCAATTGTGCTACATTCTCACAACTTCAAATGGAATTTTCCGATGAGATCATTTGATCAATATAAAACTGTTTTATTAAAATACATTACCCCTGCCATGGCGGATTATATCGTGCAATCATTCAATGAATTTGAATATCAATTTTTAATTTCATCTCCCCGAAGCACCAAGCATGGCGATTATCGACCTCCATTCGGTAGTAAAAATTTTCATCGAATATCGGTAAATGGAAATTTGAATGCATATTCGTTTTTTATCACATTTTTACACGAATTAGCCCATTTAAAAACTTGGTTAAAGTTTAAAAATAAGGTAAAATCGCATGGTATCGAGTGGAAATCGGGTTTTGTAGAGTTGCTTGACGATGCCATTAATAAACAATTTTTTCCAGAGGATATTGTATTTGCTTTAAAAGATCACATAACAAAAGTTAAATCATCTACTAGTTATGATTATGATTTAGTAAAAGTGCTAAATTTACATGATGATAAATTAATACAAGACGATTTGGTGGAAGTAATTAGCTTAAATACAGGAGATTTGTTCGTTTTTAACAATCGGACATTTAAAGTCGAGAAATTACTTCGTAAACGTATGTGTTGTTGGTTATTAGCCGAAAATAAAAAATATTCATTTAGTCCTATGGCTAGAGTAAAATTGTTAAGCAAAAACTTAAAAAATATATAAACATGAACAATGACAATTATTGTGTAATTATGGCTGGAGGCGTGGGAGCTAGATTCTGGCCTATGAGTCGTTTAAGTTATCCAAAACAGTTTATCGACATTTTGGGAACAGGGGAAACATTGATCCAAAAAACTGTAAAACGTTTTGAGAAAATTTGCAAAACTCAAAATATTTTTATTGTTACCAACGAACAATACAAAGGCTTGGTAATGGAACAAAACCCTCAACTATCCGAAAGTCAGATATTTTGCGAGCCTTATCGCAGAAACACAGCTCCTTGCATAGCTTATGCAAATTACAAAATCCGTAAAATAAATCCTAATGCTAATATTGTAGTAGCACCATCCGACCACATTATTTTAGATGAGAACGAGTTTTTATCGGTTGTTGTAAAAGCATTAGATGCAGCTTCAAAAAACGATTCTTTATTTACTTTAGGAATTACTCCAAGTCGCCCCGATACAGGTTATGGGTACATTCAGTTTGACGAAGAAAATAAACTAAAGGAGAATGATTCGATTTTTAAAGTTAAAACTTTTACCGAAAAACCAGTTTTAGAAATGGCTGTTCAGTTTTTACAAAGTGGCGATTTTTTGTGGAATTCGGGTATTTTTATTTGGAATATAAAAAGCATTGATAAGGCATTTCGCAATCACCTTCCCGAAATATATGATTTATTTGACGAAGGCGAAAATTTGTTCAATACCGAAAATGAAGCAGCGTTTATCCGAAAAACGTACGAGGTTTGCAAAAGCATTTCAATCGATTACGGCATTATGGAAAAAGAATCAAATGTATTTGTGTATGTTGCCGATTTTGGCTGGTCAGATTTAGGAACTTGGGGTTCGTTGCATGATATTCGACAGAAAGATGAAAATAAAAATGCAATATCTGGTAAACTTGTAAGGGTTTATGATACTTGCAATTCGATTATCTCGGTTCCAAAAGACAAATTAGTTGTTATTCAAGGACTAGACGATTATATTGTAGTTGAAAACAAAAATGTTTTGTTGATATGCAAAAAGCAAGACGAACAAATGATTCGTCAATTTGTAAATGATATTCAAGCCGATTTAGGCGAAAAGTATGTATAAATTTTTAAGAAAACGCCAACTTTTTCATTACTCTTGCAATAAAACCAAGTCATTTACAAAAGTAAACTCCTTGATTTCATTGCTTCGAAAGCTTCGAATTTGACGTTTTCTTTTCAAATAAATGTGTGAAATAAGAAAAAAATATTTTTATAATTTATTTTAACTGCGTATTCAATTAAAAAAAATAAAACAAAAATAAAAAATCATGAAAAAAATCATTGTACTAATTTTAATTATCCTTGTCAGGGTTCAATTTGTGGTTGCCGATGAGGGAATGTGGTTATTGATGTTGTTAAATAAGAACATCAAAACAATGCAAAAAATGGGTTTAAAACTCACTGCCGAAGATATTTACAGCGTAAATAAATCCAGTTTAAAAGATGCTATAATTCAGTTTGGCAGAGGTTGTACTGGTGAAATTATTTCGGATCAAGGATTAATTTTAACCAATCATCATTGTGGTTATGGAAACATTCAATCGCATAGCACGGTTGAACACGATTATTTAACCAATGGATTTTGGGCAACAAGTATTCAAGAAGAGTTGCCAAATAGCGGTTTAACTGCAAGGTTTTTTGTACGAATGGAAGATGTTTCGTCGCGCATTTTAGGGTTGCTAACAAAAGATATGGACGAAACAAAAAGAGGCAAAGTAATAGATAGAGAAATCAAAAAAATAACCAGTGAGGTTACCAAAGGAACCGATTACGAAGCATCGGTTAAGCCATTTTTTGATGGAAATGCATATTATCTTTTTGTGTATATAGTTTACAAAGATGTTCGTTTAGTTGGAGCTCCTCCTTCAAGCATCGGAAAATTTGGTGCCGATTCAGATAATTGGATGTGGCCTCGTCATACGTGCGATTTTAGCTTATTTAGAGTCTATATGTCGCCCGATGGAAAACCTGCTGAATTTTCAAAAGACAATGTGCCTTTCAAACCAAAACATTATTTACCAATTTCGCTAAAAGGTGTTAAAAAGGATGATTTTGTAATGATTCTTGGATATCCAGGCTCTACTGATAGATTTTTAACTTCTCATGGAGTTCAAAATGCACTCGATTATAAAAATCAAACCATTGTAAAAATTCGAAATCGTAAACTCGAAATTATGCGTCAATATATGGATACAGACGCTTCTATACGAATTCAATATGCAGCTAAATATGCACAAACAGCTAACTATTGGAAATATTATATTGGTCAAACACAACAATTAAAAAACAATAAAGTATTTGACAAAAAAACAGAAATTGAATCTAAATTTAAAGAATGGGTTGAAGCTTCAAACGAAAGAAAAGCGAAATATGGAGATTGTCTTCAGGATATCGCAAATGCTTATAACTATATGAATCAATACGAAGTTGCTCGCTGGTATTATATCGAGGGTGTTGTTCGAGGTCCCGAAATAATCACTTTTGTTTACAGATATAGCAGGTTGGTTGAACTATTGAAAGATGCAAAAAAAGATACTACGAAAATTAACGAAACTGCCGAAGCATTAAAATCACAATTGGATGAGTTTTTCAAAAATTACAATGTGGATATTGATAAAAAAATGATGGCAGATTTATCGGTAATGTTTTACAACGATGTTAATAAAGAACAAGTGCCACAGCCAATTAAAGATATTATTAAAAATAGTAAAAAGGATGTTGAAAAACACATCAGTAGCTTGTTTAGTAAAAGTATTTTTGTAAATAAATCGAAGATTGAAAATGCTTTAAAAAATCCAACTGCAAAGGTTTTTGAAAGCGATCCTTTATATAAAATTTGTTATGATTTAGTTCAATCATGGAACAATTTCATCGATTTATATAACAAAAAAGATGTAGAATTAAAAAGAGGAGTTAGAATTTTTGTAGCTGGTTTAATCGAAATGAATCCGGATAAAAATTATGCTCCAAATGCAAATTCAACCATGCGTTTAACTTACGGCAAAGTGCTTGATTATTCGCCTCGCGATGGTGTTCAGTTCGATTTTTATTCAACATATAAAGGAGTTTTACAAAAAGAAGATCCAAAAAGTTGGGAATTTATTGTTCCACTAAAACAGAAAGAATTGTTTTTAAAAAAGGATTTTGGGCAGTATGCTCCATTTGGCGACCTTCGTGTTGATTTTATTAGCAACAACGATATAACTGGTGGAAATTCGGGAAGCCCTGTAATTAATGGCGAGGGACAATTGGTGGGTTTGGCATTTGATGGAAACTGGGAAGCCATGAGTGGCGATATTTCGTTTGAACCTGTTTTGCAACGCACAATTAGTGTCGATATCTTATACGTACTATACGTGATTGATAAATATGCAGGAGCGAAAAATATTATAAATGAGTTAACATTGGTTAGATAGAAACTGGTGATTGAGCCTGTCGAAATCACCAATATAACTTGGAGGTTTCGACAAGCTTTACCACCTAACTCGCTTGATATCTTAAAGCCATACAAAATATTTGGTTTAAAAACGACCAATGGTTTTGGGATAACAGAAAATACGGCAGAAAAGTAGATGAGGATTTTACAGAATGTAGAAAATCGACAACCGTTAAAATAATCATTTTCAGCTCTTTAAATTACCGAAAGGTGCATTCGCTCTATCCATCAATGAATTTCCACAAACCATTGCTACAATTACCAAAGGTAAGCGACGAATGAATCCCGCATTATCGTTGAAAATAGAGCAAGCATTGGGTTTGGAAGAAGGCTATTTTATGGTTCTTCAAGCTTATAGCGACATCGCACAAGAGAAAAAAAAATTATCAGAAGCAAATTATGCGGAGAATGAAATCGTACATACACGAAAATGAAAATTGGACAGATTTCTTTTGGGACGATAAGAAAGTGTCTCTGAAATTAATTCAGTTTATTTTGCTTTTCAGGCATACAATTAAATTATTTGGTGTTAATACATATAACTTCAAATATTTAATACTTATATTTGCTTCTAGCAGAAAATAATCTATTACCTTTGTGCCTGAAAACAATCATGATGTTAAAGCACAAACAAAAAAAATGGCGACAAATTAGATTATTCATTTTTGGAATACTTATCGGATCGTTGGTTGGTGTTAGCATCTTTTGGTGGATTAGCTATTATAGTCATTCCGAATGGTTTTTTACAAAAAAAATCAATAATTGGATCGAAAACTTGTTTTCAAGTTCTGCCGAATTAGATAAACAAAAAGCATTACCTTATCCAACAGAAAATATCGCAAATCAAAAGAAAAATATTGTCGAAGAGGATTCAAATTCAATAGATGAATATAGCGATGAATTTTTTTATGAAAACTCAGAACCATTAGTCTTTTCGGATACTATTAGTGATACTTCTTATGAAAACAATCAAGATAATTCCACCGAACAGACGAATGTAAGAAAAGATGAACTTTTACTTGTAAAAGATTTTCTATTTAATAACGACAAAGATTTACTGCTTGATTCATTAATGGGTGTAACCAGCAAAGGACAGGAATCAGTATCGGTATCGGTCGAATTTTGGAAATCGCCAATTAATTTTAGAGGATATAAGCGCTCGCCCAAAAAAATCATTATTTATGGAGCAAAAAACCATGATAAAGCTGAATTTAAAATGAGCGAAGGGAAGTTGATTATGATCGATAATAATTCTAAATATGTACTTAGATACACTAACGTATTTTTAAAATTAGAGCCTTTAAAAGCAAAATAATATGGATATTTCGTTTTATAAATATCACGGTGCAGGAAACGATTTTATTTTAATCGATAATCGGCTAGAAAACATAAAATTTAAAAATCAAGAAATCAATTTTTTATGCAATAGGCGTCTTGGTATTGGTGCCGATGGATTAATTGAATTGCTGCCAACAAAAAATCCAAAAGCAACTTTTAAAATGCGTTATTATAATTCCGATGGATTTGAAGGAAGTATGTGTGGTAATGGCGGCAGATCCATTGTAGCTTTTGCTCATCATTTGGGAATTATAAAAAATGATGTCGTTTTTGAAGCTTTTGATGGCTTACACAAGGCTAAAATAAACTCATTTTTGGATAATGAATGGCAAATTGAATTGCAAATGAGTGATGTAACCGAGCTAAAAGAGCTGGATGATAACGAAATGTTTTTAAACACAGGTTCTCCTCATTTGGTTGTTTTTGTTCATGAAGTTTCGCTGGTGGATGTGGAAGGAATGGGGAAAATGTTGCGAAATCAAAAACGTTTTGCACCCGACGGAACGAATGTAAATTTTGTTTCGGCTGATAAAGGAATAATAAAAGTAAAAACATACGAACGTGGCGTGGAAGCCGAAACACTTTCGTGTGGCACTGGAGTAACAGCGTCCGCAATAGCAGCAAAACGCTACTATCAATTAGCAGAAAACAAAATTTCGGTGCACACTTCGGGCGGAAATTTTACGGTAGAATTTGATGAAAACAACAGCATCTATTCAAATATCAAGCTAACAGGACCTGTTAAACATGTCTTTGCCGGAAAAATCATAGTGTAGATTTAATGATTTTTGAGTTAAAAATCTTACCGAGCAATCTTACTCAAAAGAAATTCCCAAATTCTTTCCTCCTTATTTTCACCAAACTCTATTGGTATTTCAAGTGTAATATCTGGCTGAATTCCAGTCCCTTGAACCTTAAGATTTATTCCTCTAAAGCTAGTTACAGGCATCCGACAAACAATTCCTCCAGGCAAATAAAATGTGGTCGTATATCCTGCCGTACCTCCAGTGTGTTCGCCAATAAGAATAGAATTTGGATAAGTTTTTAATGCTAAAATTGAATACTCCGACTGACTTACACTGCTTGCGTCAGAAATAATTATGAGTTTGCCTTCATACGGTTTTTTCGAATTATACTCGGTAAACACAGTATCGCCTTCGATAAATTCGCCCAAACAGTTTTTTTGTGGATTTGTGAAAATAGCAAACGGCTGTGGTTCAGTCATTAACCACGAACACAACAAGTCAATAGTTGAGTTTGGATAAGCACGAGCATCTATAACAAGGACTTTTGTTGAATTAAGTATTTTAGACACAGTGGGAGCTTCTTCTCTTTTTAAAACACTTAAATTTATCCAACCAACAGTGTCTGAAATTATTTTGTATGATGTTGAATGGTAGTTTGTTACAAATGAACCTTGTTCAAATAAAGGAATATTTTTATCCATAATGGAATCGCCTCTTTTTATGGTTAGATTCATTTTTGGAACGCTATCCGATAATACATATCTTTCGGCAATTTGTAAAAAATTTGCGATATTTGAATGAGGTAATTTATCTATCCAAAAAGCATATCTATCTGTAATATTTTGTCCATTAATTTTAACGATTTCATCCTTTAAACGAATGTCGTTGGATAAGCAAAATGAATCTTTATCAAGGTATTGAATAATTGCTGAGGTTTTAGATAAGTGTGCTCGAAAAGGACAAGTATATTTTAAAAACGACTGATTGATCGCTTTTGAACTTACAGAAATGTGCCCATCGTTAAAATGTGCCAAAAGTTGATGAATAGCAATGGTGTATTTTAATGGTGTATTTGCTTCGGTAAATATTGGAATGTTCGCATATCGTATTGAATCCCATTTGTTTACGCTTATATCGAAATGTGGATAGAAGTATAAAAAGTAATAATATATTTTTGTCAATGCCAATACACGACTTTTTTCATCTGGAAATTTATCAGAATGTTTTTCAATTTCGCTGAAATAATCTGGCAATAGGTAGTTTGGTTTGTAAATTGAAGAAACCGAATCTCTAGCAACATTGCGAAAAGAAGAAAATTTAATAAACCATTGCAAACCAACAATAGAGCTGTCTCTTATAAATCCTTCGCAAGAATTTTTGACGTAATATTTTTCAATCCATTTATTCAAATAGCCATTAAGTTGTTCATTCGATTTGGCATTATTGGATTTTTTATACAACTTATTAAACTGTTTATTCCAATCGGTTTTTTTTGTGCTATGATAACGCACAAATCCCCAAACGTATGTGCTTTGATAAATTCTACTTTGCAGCACCTGATTAAAACCTGCTGTTTGGGAATATGCAAACAAACTTGGTGTTAACAAGAATAAGAAAATAAGGGGTTTAAAAAACTTCATTTGCTTGAAATGATTAGAGAATTCGCTTTTTTAAAATAGAAATTTCGCTTTCGTTTAATTGTTTTTTAGGAAAATAAATTTCTTTTTTTATTTTAAATTTTATTACAAAATAATCTTTACGCTCCTCTATTGCTTTTAATTCCGAAAAATCAAATACACTATTTGTCTTTTTTTCCGTAATAATTATTTGGTTGTCATTAATTTGTAAATCGAAAAGCGAAGAATCGAACGAACTACGTTTGGTATAAATAAAAAGCCAGGGTCGCAATCCAAAATACAGGGCGTAAGCAATTAAAATACTTCCAAAATAGTTGCTGTATGGTGATTCGGAAAAGAAAAACCAAACGCCTAAAAGTATCATTAACGGAGCTCCGAACAATCGAAGAACTCCAATTAGCATATTTTGCCCAAAAAAATATTCGATAATAAAAAACCGCTCTTTAAGTTTATTGGCTAATACAATTCGCGACATAATTCTTGAATTTTTAATAATTAATCCATAAAAGTAAAATTAAAAAAGATGTTTTACTAATTCCCTGAAAAATATTATTGCTTTTTATGGATAATCGATTGTATTTAATCAAATTGGGTTTACCCCAGCGTTTTGTCATTCCGAGACTTCATACAAAAATTTGGAAATAAAGGGTTAATGACAGCGTGATAATTTGTAGCTTACCATAGGAATCAGGCTGTTAATCCACTACGTGGAAGTTTTTTACATAAAACAAGAAGTTTTTATTGAGA
>JBBQWB010000079.1:0-15545 GCA_038210985.1 Bacteroidales bacterium | reverse complement strand
AGAAAACGTCAAATTCGAGGCTTTCGCAGCAACGAATTTAGCGAGTTCCGAATTAGATTTTGTACGTTTTCATTTGCTTTCACTTTTGAGGGCTGGGGCAAAAAAAGAAGTGAAAACCAACAAAATCTTGGTCGGAATGACCTAAATTCGTTGCAAGTATAACAGCTTGTCCGACCTTTGGCGGAAAGAAGTTGGCGTTTTCTTGCAGACACTATTTACATAATTTTTGAAAATCTTCGAAATAGATTATCCCATTTTGGGTAATTGAATTTTCGTGCAGATATAACTTTTATACCAAAATATAATAAAAGCATTTTGAGGTTAAGAAAAAACATGTAATTTTACCAATTAAAATTTAAAACAATCTGAATGAAAAACACAATCGATATCCAATTAACGAATATCGACCAAGCTATTCCTGAAACCTTTTCCGAAGAGCAAAAAGCTCAATGTAAAACCTTGTTTTTAAAAAAGTTGTCGCTTGAAGCTCACTCTTTTTATGGGGGAAAAATTCAAACCCTACCTAAGGCTCCAGTGCCTGGGTTTAATTGGTTTAATGTATGGTACACACCTGGAGTGTCTTCCGTTTCAACCGGAATTAGAGACAATAATGAGCTCTCGTATTCGACAAGTAATAGAGGTAATTTAGTGGCTGTGGTGAGCGATTCAACCCGCGTTTTAGGCGATGGCGATTGTACACCTGCTGGCGGTCTGGGTGTTATGGAAGGCAAAGCATTTTTGATGAAATATTTGGGTGGTGTGGATGCAGTTGCTTTGTGTATTGATAGTAAAAACAGCCAAGGTGTTAATGACCCAGATAAAATTATCGATTTTGTAAAAATGGTACAACATAGTTTTGGAGCAATTAATCTTGAAGATATTTCGCAACCAAATTGTTATAAAGTTTTAGATGTTCTGCGCGAGGAATGTGAAATTCCAGTGTGGCACGACGATGCTCAGGGTACAGCATGTGTTACTTTAGCCGGAATAATTAATGCGCTAAAGTTAGCCGAAAAAAAAATTGAAGAGGTTAAAGTGGTATTATATGGAGCGGGTGCTTCAAATACAACCATTGCTCGATTACTTATGCTCGAAGGGGTAGATCCTTCAAAAATGATAGTATTTGACAATCATGGAACACTGCATGTGAATAGAAAAGATATTGAAATGGATCCTCGATTTTATTTAAAATGGGCATTGTGTCAAAAAACAAACCCAAATATCATTGAAACTCACGAAGAAGCGTTTGATAAAGCGGATGTTTTAATTGCATTGTCTGCTCCAGGTCCGGATGTGATTAAACCCGAATGGATTAGCCGAATGAATTCAAAATCCATCGTTTTTACTTGTGCCAATCCAGTTCCCGAAATTTATCCTCATGCAGCCAAAAAAGCAGGAGCTTTTATTGTTGCAACTGGTCGTGGTGATTTTCCAAATCAGGTAAATAATTCCATTGGATTTCCAGGTATTTTAAAAGGAACGTTAATTGTTCGAGCTACAAAAATTACCGATAATATGGCAATTGCCGCAGCTCATTCGTTGGCAAAATATGCTGAAGATCGTGGAATAAATCCCGAAAATATCGTACCTACAATGGACGAAGCCGACGTGTTTCCGCACGAGGCTGCGGATGTTGCAATGCAGGCGATTGCCGATGGAGTGGCTCGGATTAATATGACCCGACAAGAGGTGTATGAAATTGCTCAAAAAGATATTTTGCACGCTCGAAATATGACCCAGGAATTAATAGACAAGGGTTTTATTAAAGAACCGCCCATGGAAATGATTGAAAATGCCTTGGAATGGGCAATAAACCAAATTAAAAAATAAGTATGATTGAATTTTTAGAAGGTCAAGTAATTGAAAAAACGCCAACTAGTATTGTTATACAATGTGGTGGTATTGGATATTTTAGCAATATTTCCCTACATTCTTATACCCAACTTCCCGAAGCTGGTAAACAGTGTAAAGTTTTTATTCATCAAGTTATTCGCGAAGATGCTCATTTGCTTTATGGTTTCTTTTCACAAACCGAACGAAGCGTTTTTAGACAATTAATCAGCGTAAACGGAATTGGCTCAAACACTGCTAGAATGATGCTTTCTTCCATGTCTCCAAAAGAGCTTGTGGAAGCTATTTTAAATCAAAATATTTCGCTTTTGCAATCAATCAAAGGAATTGGAGCCAAAACAGCCCAACGTGTGGTGATAGAACTAAAAGACAAAGTGGATAAAAATGTTGAATCTGGAAATATTTTTGTTGGTGTACACAATACAAATAAAGAACAAGCGTTAACTGCATTAGTTAATTTAGGATTCTCAAAACCGACATCCGACGCAGCCCTCAATAAAATTTTAAAATTTGATGGCTCATTGGGTGTTGAAGACTTGATTAAACAGGCTCTGAAAATGTTGTAATAAATTGTAACTCAAAATCTGAATACATTGGAAAAATTTTTGAAATATATTCTCGCACCGATAATTTTGTCGTACGCTATTTCAATATCTCTTAAAACTGCACCCATAGTTAGCAATAATTCTGCAACTTATTTTTCTCAACCTCAAATTGGTTTTATCCCAAACCCAACCGATACAGGTAAAGGAGTGCAATTGCAATATCCTATTCCCGATGATCCCAACCATCCAATGTATTTGAATAATCCAAATAATCAAACCACCGAAGTTGTTTACGACCCCACCACAAATCAATATATTATTCAAAAGAAAATTGGAGGTCGTCCTTATGGTCCGCCTCAAATTATGAGTTTCGACGAATACAAACAATACGATATCGACCAAGGTTTGAAAAAATATTGGAACGAAAGGGCAACTACAACCAATCAAGGAAGCTCTGGCGGTTTAATCCCTCAGCTTAAAATTGGGGGCGAAGTGTTTGAAACTATTTTTGGAAGCAACGTTATTGATATTCGCCCTTCGGGATCTGCCGAATTGATTTTTGGAGTTATTCATAACCGCCGCGACGACCCCGCTTTGGACATTAAACAACGCCGAAATACAAACTTTAATTTCGACGAAAAAATCCAAATGAGCGTATTGGCTAAAGTTGGCGATAAAATCGAATTTAAAACCAATTACAATACCGAAGCAACCTTCGAATTTGAAAATAAATTAAAACTTAAATACGAAGGAAAAGAGGATGATATTATTAAGTTGATTGAAGCTGGAGATGTTACCCTGCCTTTAAACTCAACCTTAATTCAAGGAAGTCAGAGCCTTTTTGGTGTTAAAACTCAACTCCAATTTGGAAAAACATTTGTTACAGCTGTTTATTCCGAACAAAAAGGTGAAACCCAAAATATTTCCGTTTCGGGTGGTGCTCAAACCAATAAATTTAACTTTAAAGCGGATATGTACGAAGAGAATAAGCACTTTTTTATCTCTCAGTTTTTCCACGATAATTACAATATATATTTAAAGGATTTACCTCTTGTTTCATCGCCAATTAATATTACTAAAATTGAAGTTTGGCGTACCAATATTGGTGCAGCAACACAAGAAAACCGTAACGTTATCGCATTTACCGATTTGGGCGAATCAAATCCTCGAAATCCGGTTATTACCCAAACTCCAGGTGTTTTAAATATTCCAAATAATTTTGTAAACAACCTGCTTACAAACCCACAGCTTGATACTTCTAAAATTCGAGATATTAATACGGTTGGTGAATATTTAAGAACATATTTAGGTGGTTTTGTTTCGGGTGTCGATTTTGAAAAGGTCGAAAGTGCTCGTAAACTTCAACCCAACGAATATACTTTCAATTCAAAGTTGGGTTTTATATCTTTAAACTCCTCTCTTAATCAAGACCAAGTTCTTTCGGTTGCTTTCCAATTTACTATTGTTGGCGACACCACGGTGTATCAGGTGGGTGAATTTTCAAACGAAGTAAATCCTCCTCGAAATTTAATTTTGAAATTATTAAAAAGTTCTTCGCTTAATACAAAAAGTCCACTTTGGAAATTAATGATGAAAAACGTTTATTCGTTAAATGCATTTCAAATTAATGCCCAAGATTTTAGATTAAATATTTTATATAATGGCGATGAAGGCGGAATCCCAACAGGTTTTTTTACCGATGGTCCTCAAAAAGGTATTCCTTTAATTAGATTAATGGGATTGGATAAAATTAATTTTCAAGGCGACCCTTATCCCGATGGAGTATTCGATTTTATTAACAATGCAGCTACGCAAGGTGGTACTATTCAGGCTTCAAATGGTCGTATTTTCTTTCCAGTTATCGAACCTTTCGGAAAAGATTTACGACTCGTTATTGGCGACACCGTTTGGGCAAATCGTTATGCGTTTGATTCGCTTTATACCCTTACAAAACAGCAAGCTCAACAGTATCCCGACCGAAATAAGTTTTATTTAGAAGGGATGTATAAATCGCAAGCAGGTGCCGAAATTTCGTTAAATGCAATGAATGTTCCTCAAGGTTCGGTAAAAGTTACTGCTGGCGGAATTAAACTTACCGAAAATGTCGATTATACAGTAGATTATACACTTGGACGTGTGAAAGTTATAAACGAAGGGATTTTAAATTCAGGAACTCCAATTAATATTTCTCTCGAAAGTCAATCCACATTCAATATGCAAACCAAACGAATGATGGGACTTCACATAAATCATGTTATAAATAAAGATTTTAATATTGGAGCCACTATTCTAAATCTTCGAGAGCGACCACTAACACAAAAAATAAATTATGGAGATGAACCCATAAACAATACTATTTGGGGTATGAATTTGTCGTATCGAACTCAATCTCGATTAATTACAAAATTAGTGGACAAATTACCGTTTTATAGCACAAAAGCAGAGTCTCAAATCACGGTCGATGGTGAATTTGCTCATTTTATTCCTGGACATTCAAGTGCAATTGGTAAAACTGGAACAACTTATATCGACGATTTTGAAGGCTCAAAATCCTCCATCGATTTAAAAAATATTGGTTCGTGGTTTCTAGCTTCAACTCCTCAAGGACAAACCGAAGCTCAAAATTGGCCCGAAGCTGCTCCCGGAACTCAACTAAAATATGGTTTTAACCGTGCTCGATTTGCTTGGTATATTATCGACCCAATTTTTTATCGCGACAATAGTGCAACTCCTTCCAATATTACAAAAGAAGATTTATCGCAGCCATACTCTCGAGAGGTTCTCGAAACCGAAGTTTTTCCAAATAAAGAAAATCCAACCAATCAAGTAACAAACTTAGCGGTTTTAAATTTGGCATTTTATCCCAACGAACGTGGTCCTTATAATTATGACGTGGATCCAGTTCCCGGAATTTCTTACGGTTTAAATCCCGATGGTTCGCTTAGCAATCCAACTTCTCGTTGGGGAGGAATTATGCGAAAAATTGAATCCTCGGATTTTGATGCTACAAACATCGAATATATCGAGTTTTGGATGATGGATCCTTTTATTTCAAATCCCAATCACAGCGGAGGTAAATTCTATATTCATTTGGGAGATGTTTCGGAAGATATTTTACGAGACGGACGAAAGAGTTTTGAAAACGGATTGCCAACTTCTGATGTTATCGAAAATGTAGATTCTACCATTTGGGGCGTTGTTCCACGACTTCAAGCTTTGGTTAATGCTTTTGATAATAATCCCGAAGCTCGTCAATACCAAGATGTTGGATATGATGGATTAAGCGACACTCATGAGAGATCTTTTTTTAGTGGTAATTATTTGACAAAAATTGCAAATAATCCATCTTTAGGAACAACTTCTGCTGCATATATAAATGCAGATACCGACCCTTCGGCAGATAATTACCACTATTTTAGAGGTGGGGACTACGATACTCAAGACAAGAAAATTTTAGAACGGTATAAATACTTTAATAATCCCGAAGGAAACTCGCCAACCGATGCTCAAAATCCCGAAAATTATCCTACAATGGCAACTAGTCTGCCAAATGTTGAAGATATTAACCGCGATAATACTCTAAGCGAGGACGAAAGATATTATCAATATTTGATTGAGCTTAATCCCACAAAAATGAATATTGGCGAAAATTCAATTAGCGATATTTATACTACTACTGTCCGTTTACCTAATGGAACCACAAACAACGTGAAATGGTATCAATTTAAAGTTCCAATTCGTGAACCTCAAAAAACCATTGGCGATATTCAAGGATTTAACTCCATTCGCTTTATCCGTTTAGTTTTAAAAGATTTCTCCGAACCAATAATTTGCCGTATGGGTACATTTGAATTGGTTAGAGGCGAATGGAGAAAATATTATAAAAATTTACTTACAAATGGAGATTATGTCCCTGGTGGTGACGATCAAACATCGTTTAATGTTTCTACCGTAAATATTGAGGAAAATGGTAAACGAGTTCCTATTCCTTATGTTTTACCTCCTGGAATTAAGCGTGAACAAGGTTATAGTAGTAATTATATGTATAAACTAAACGAACAATCGTTATCCATGAGGATTTCAAATTTGTTAGATGGCGATGCTCGTGCAATATATAAAACAACAACTTTCGATTTTCGACAATTCAAATTCCTTCGTATGTATCTTCATGCCGAAAAACTCCGCGAATCGGATGTTCTTCGAAACGGCGATTTGAATGTGTTTATTCGCTTAGGCTCGGATTTTACCGAAAATTATTACGAATATGAAGTGCCTGTTAGTATTACCGACTGGTACACATCTGCTGATCAAGCAAATTTAATTTGGTTGGAAGGCAATGATATGAATATTGAGTTGCAAAAATTAGTGGATGCAAAACAAAAAAGAAATATCAATATCCGAAGTGGTGTATCTTATGGCTTAAACAATCCATACTATGAATTTGATGGAAAAAATCGAATTACCGTTGTTGGAGCTCCAAGTATTAGCGATGTGAGAGTAATTATGATTGGCGTTCGGAATCCACGTAAAGGATCACTTTCGGATGTAGATGATATGCTTCCAAAATCAGCCGAAATTTGGGTAAACGAATTGCGTTTAACCGATTTCGACTCTAAGTCGGGTTGGGCTGCAACTGGTCGTTTGCGTGCTACTTTAGCCGACTTGGGCGACTTCTCTATTGCCGGAACAACTTCCACTCCGGGATTTGCTTCTATTGAAAAGAAAATTAACGAACGCCAAAAAGAGTACATTAATTCATACGATGTTGCTACAAATATCGAAATCGGAAAATTTTTCCCTCAAAAATGGCAGATTAAAATTCCAATGCATATCGATTATTCTAGAATTGTTAGTACTCCCGAATTTAACCCACTTAATCCCGATACTCGTTTAAAATCCGACTTGGAAACTTATGAAACCAAACAAGAAAGAGACTCTGTAAAAAGTATTACCCAAGACATTACCGAACGCAAAAACATAAATTTTATGAATATGCGTAAGGATAGGAGTGGAACAGGAAAAACTCATGCTTACGACATCGAAAACTTCGATTTTACCTATTCGTATTCCGAAACAAAACAAAGAAATATTGATATTGAATATGACGTTAAGAAAATTTATCGTGGTGGCTTGGGGTATAATTTTACTGCAAATCCTAAAAATCATCGTCCTTTTTCAAAAATTGGTTTTATTAACAAAACAAAGAGCTTAGCTCTTCTTCGTGATTTTAACTTTTACCTTTACCCAAAAATGTTGAGCTTCCGCTCAGACATCAATCGTCAGTATAACGAAAATAAATTGCGTAATAAAAGTGCTGGTTTAATAATTATTGAACCTACTTTTATGAAAACTTTCGATTGGAACAGAACTTATACCGTTCGTTTTGATATTACTCAAGGTTTAAAACTTGATTATCAAGCCAATGCAGTTGCCCGTGTGGATGAGCCTCAAGGACAAATAGATACCAAAAACAAGCGAGATACTATCTGGAATAATTTTCTTGACGCAGGTCGAATGAATAACTTTAATCATACCATAAACGTTAATTATCAAATTCCTATTAATAAAATCCCAATTTTAAACTGGATTAACTCAAGTGCAAGATATACTGGAACGTTTAAATGGGATGCTCCTCCAATGTCGCTTCAGGCTCGAATGGGGAATGTTATCGAAAATTCAAATACCAAACAGCTAAATGTGAATTTGAATATGGTTACATTGTATAATAAAATTCCGTATCTAAAAAAATTAAATCAACCAGCTCCTCGAAATCGGAATCAAACACGTCCTGCAACTCCAACAAATAACCGAATAAACCCAAATCAGCCCGAAACACAAACGGCAGATACTGCTAATCCAAAACCTAGCATTGGAAAAGTTATTCTCGACAATTCGCTTAAGTTTATTTTGATGGTTAAAAGCGTTTCGCTTAGCTACACCGAAGGACAAGGGACTATGTTGCCAGGTTTTATTCATACCCCATTATATTTTGGAAACAATATTAATCAGCAAGCTCCAGGATGGGGTTTTGTAAGTGGTGTTCAAACCGATATTACTCAAACTGCCACCCTTAAAGAATGGATTACAAAAGACACAGTTTTTAATAATCCATACATGAAAAAGTATAACCAAAATCTTAATGTTAGAACAACCATTGAGCCTTTCAAAGATTTTAAAATTGACATTACAGCAACTCGTATATATACCGAAAGTGAATCTGCATATATAAAAGCTAATTCCGAAGGTAAATATGGAACCTATGCTTCTCAAACTTCTGGAAGTTTTAATATTACTTATTTTGCATTTAATACAGCGTTTATTAAAGATGAAGCAAATTATTCAAATAATAATTTTGAAAATTTAAAAATATATCGCCTCGAAATTGCTAAACGTCTTGCTCAACTTAATTCAAATTCAACAGGAACTGACCCTGCTACAGGTTTTCCAGATGGATATGGTCCAAATTCACAAGATGTATTAATCCCAGCGTTTTTAGCAGCTTATGCTGGAATTTCCCCAGCTAATGTTGGCTTAAATAATTTCCCAACTATTCCAATGCCCAACTGGCGCCTTACTTATACCGGATTGTCAAAATTAAAATTATTCTCTTCGTTTATTCAAACACTTTCTGTTTCAAATGCTTACACTTGTATTTATGCCGTTAACTCATTCAATACAAATGTGAATTATCACGCCGACCAAGATGGATTACAATATGTTCGAGATGCACTACATAACTTTATACCTCAAAAGGAAATTGCACAAGTGTCAATTAACGAACAGTTTAGTCCTTTAATTAATTTTGATGCTACACTGAAAAATAGTTTGATGACTAAAGTCGAATTTAAAAAGAGTCGAAATTTATCCTTGAGCTTTGCAAATAGTCAGCTTACCGAAATTACGAGCAATGAAATGATTTTTGGATTAGGATATCGATTTAAAGATATTACAATGGTTTTTAACTTTAGTGGTGTAAAAACAAAAACTAAAAGCGATTTGAATGTGAAAGCCGATTTATCCATTCGCGACAACCGCACCACACTTCGAAAAATTATCGAAAACGTAAATCAAATTTCTACAGGTCAAAGAGTTATTACAATTAATCTATCTGCGGATTATCAGTTAAGTCAAAAGTTTACTATCCGTGCATTCTACGACCATATTTTAAATAAACCTCATGTTTCTAACCAATTCCCAAGTAGTAATATCAACAGTGGTATTAGTGTTAGATTTACATTGAATTAAAATTAATGCAAAACATTTTACTTCAATTATTTGTTGTATTGATTAACTGTAAAAAATATTTATGAGTAAGGGAATAGATAAAAAGCCGCATATCGGTATTTTTGGAAGACGAAACAATGGCAAAAGTTCTTTCATTAATGCATTGTTGAAACAAGATGTTGCAATAGTTTCGGACATTGCTGGAACAACTGCCGATCCAGTTAAAAAATCAATAGAAATTCATGGAATAGGACCATTGGTTCTGATAGATACTGCTGGAATAGACGATACTGGTGAGTTGGGCTTAAAAAGAGTAAAAAAAACTCTGGAGGTTATGAAAATTATTGATTTTGGCATTTTGCTAATTACTGAAAATAAATTTGATAGTACCGAATTAGCTATCATTGAAGATTTTAAAAAGTTTAATATTCCTTGGATTTGTATTCATAATAAATCGGATATTGAACAAGCTAATGATACTACCATTATCAAATTGAAAGAACAACAAGCCGATGTTATTAATTTTAGTGCGGTAACCAAATTTAATTTTGATCATGTGATTGCTGCAATTCGAGCCAATATGCCCGAATCGGCATACAAAACAAATACTTTAATTGGCGATTTAATTGGCAGTGGCGATTTGGTTATGCTTATTACTCCAATTGATTCTGAAGCTCCAGAAGGCAGGATGATTTTGCCCCAAGTTCAATTAATTCGTGATATTTTAGATAACGATGCCATTGCAATTGTTCTAAAAGAAAATGAAGTAGATGCTTATATCCCTAAGATGAATCCAAAACCTGCACTGGTTATTTGCGATAGTCAAATTTTTTCAAAAGCCGATGCTGTTATTCCTAAAGATATTCCTTTGACAAGTTTTTCTATTGTTTTAGCTCGCAATAAAGGCGATTTTGAACATTATATGCAAGGTACTCCTCATTTATCTAATTTGAAAAACGGTGATTATGTTTTGTTGCTCGAATCTTGTACGCATCATGTTACCTGTGAAGATATTGGAAGAATAAAAATTCCAAATTGGTTAAATAACTTTACTGGTAAAAAATTAGAATACACCTTCGTTGCTGGTTTAGACCAAATTCCAGACATAAAAAAATATGCAATGGTAATTCAATGTGGTGGTTGTATGGTAACTCGCAAACAGCTTATTAATCGCTTAAAACCCGCTATCGATTGCGGTATTCCAGTCTCAAATTATGGAATGACCATTGCTTATATTCATGGAATATTTAATAGAGCAATAGAACCTTTCCAAAAATTAGCAAATAACTCAAGCAAGTAAAGTAATTACAGAATATTATTTCTTCATTTTTTTTACTGGTACAACTTTTGCTCATTTTTTTTTGTCTATTTAATTGATTTCAAAAAAACTATTGTACATTTGTAAACTTAAAATTATTAAAAATTAAAAATAATATATTATGAAAGCAGCAAAACTTATATTTGGATTATTGTTTATTTTTGCGTTGAGTAGCACTTTTGCTCAAAAAGACAATTCAAAAGAAAATTACTCAAAAGGTGTTGAATTAATGAATGCAGGTAAATATACTGAAGCAATTGTTTTTTTAACAAAAGCAATTGATGAAAAAGCAGATCTTGCTCCAGCTTATTATTTCAGAGCATTTTGTTATTGCCAATTAAATAACCCAGATAAAGCTTGTCCTGATTTGGCTATGGCTTCTAAACTTGGTCATTATGTTGAAAAAGTAGCTATTCCTTGCGGATGTGATGCAAAAGACCCTCAATAAAAGACTTGATGTTAAAAACAGAAAAGGCAATCTAATTAGATTGCCTTTTCTGTTTTTAAAGAAGTTCTAAAAATGTTGCAGCTCCAATTCTATTTATAATATATTCCTTACTACACTTCGTTTCGTTCGGAATGAAGAATCTCTTTTATTTTCATAGACTCAAAAAAGGCATTATTTGTCGATTTTTCGCAAATTTTAATTTTATTTTTACCCGACTCCCTGAGTTTGCTCGGATTTGTAATCCGAGCTTAATGTAATCCGAGCAATTTTTTGTTTGTTCGGATTGCAAATCCGAACAAGCTTTATTTTTATTATATTAGATTTTTCACTTCACTGCGTTTCGATCGGAATGACAATGCTATGGCGTTTTAAGAAGGAAATAAGGGGGGGTATAATCATGTCATTCCGAACGAAGTGAGTAATCTAAAGATGCATTTATTACAGAAAAGTTTTGATTGAAAACTATTTCAGCTCTAAACAACACACATTTTCGACATGCTGCGTGTGTGGAAACATGTCCACTGGCTGAATGTCTGTAATTTTGTATGTGTCACCTAAAAGGGCAATGTCTCGAGCTTGAGTTGCTGGATTACAGCTGACATAAACAATTCGTTGAGGTTTTATCTTTAAAATTTGTTCTATAACTTGAGGATGCATCCCTGCACGAGGAGGGTCGGTAATGATTACTTCTGGTTTGCCATTTTTAGATATAAATTCATCCGTTAATACTTTTACCAAATCGCCAGCAAAAAAACTTGTGTTTGTTATTTTATTTAAAACCGAATTAATTTTAGCATCTTCAATTGCCATTTCAATATATTCAATTCCGACTACTTTTTTTGCCAATTTTGCAACAAAGTTTGCAATAGTTCCTGTTCCTGTGTATAAATCATAAACAAGCTCATTGCCTGTGAGTTTTGCAAAATCTCGAGCCACTTTATAAAGGGTATAGGCTTGTTTGGAGTTGGTTTGGTAAAACGAAAGTGGGCTAACTTTAAAGGTTAATCCCTCCATTTCTTCTTTAATATGATCGTTGCCAGCAAATAAATGAACTGGTAAATCGCTTATTGAATCGTTTTTCTTTGGATTAATTATGTAAAAAAGCGAAGTCGTTTTTTTAAATCGTTCATGAATAAAGGTAAGTAATTCTTCATTAAATGGGTCTTCGTAGCCAAATACAACAATAAGCATCCATTCATCGGTGGAAGTTTTACGAACCACTAAATTTCGCATTAAGCCTTCCCATGCTCGAGCATTATAATAAGTTACTCCTTTTTGTTTGGTAAATGTTCTAATTTCATTACGGATTTCATTTGCATACGAATCCATTAAAAAACATTCTTCAATGTCAATTACTTTGTCGAAAACACGCGGAACATGAAAGCCTAATCCTGAAGAAAAGGCAATGTCGGGATTTGCTAATTCGTCGGGTAAAAGCCAGCGACGATCGGCAAAAGCAAAATCGAGTTTGTTGCGGTAATAATAAATGTCTTCGGAGCCAATAATATCATTGATTTTTTCAAAATCCAATTTTCCAATCCGGGTAAATGCGTCAAACACCTGTTTTTGCTTGTATTCGAGTTGTTTGGCGTAATCCATATGTTGCCATTTGCATCCACCACAAACTCCAAAATGTTTACAAACTGGTTCTACTCTGTAAGGAGATTTCTGCTTTAACTCAATGGTTTGGGCAGTATAATAATTTCGTTTCTTTTTAATGACTTTAACATCCGCTATATCCCCCGGAATAAGATGCGGAACAAAAACAACGGCATTATTATATTTTCCAAGCGAAATACCTTCGTTGGTTGCATCTATTATTTCTAAATTTTCGATGATAAATGGAGTGAACTTACTTCCCATGTTTTTAGTGGCAAATGTAGTCAAATTTGATTAATAGCAAGATGTGTATTATGCTTCTTGAGCAAATTATTCCTCATCAGAGTCTCCTGCGAGAGACTCTGATTGGGTCTTTACATCAGAGTCCTCTACGAGAGACTCTGATTGGGTCTTTACATCAGAGTTCTCTGCGAGAGACTCTGATTGGGTCTTTACATCAGACTCCTCTGCGAGAGACTCTGATTGGGGGTGAATAGCTTCACTATCTAAATTAATTTGAGCTTTTAATTTTCTTGAAAATTTCATTTGGTTTGTGGAATAAGTTTAAATGAAAATCAAAACAGCTTATTGCCTAATATTCAGGGTTTTACTAATATAAAGTGGATGATAAGAATTAAAAAAAAATATACTTATTTTACTTTTGATTGTATTTGCTAATTGGAAAGCTTAACAAAAACTGTTGCTTAACCTTGATGTTGTTAATTGTTGCAGGAATCCATATGGGCATGGTTTCAACAACTCTAATTAGTTCATCTTCTAAGCCATAGCCTATATTGGACAATTTTTGAAAATTTTTTAATTTTCCATCAAAATTCACATCAAAACTAATTTGTACAGTGCCATCTATGCCGTTTTTATGAGCTTCTTCGGGATAATTCAAGTTTGTCCAAATATAGGTCATCATCGAGTCGTTGCCACCCGGATACACTGCGTCTCCTTGTGATGTATTAAAATTTACATCGTATTGGTTTTGTTTGTCGTCTTGGGCTTTGGTGCTTAGAAAAATCACAGTAAGGATTATATAGATTATATATTTTTTCATATTAATAATGGTTTTTTTACAAAGATAACAACAAAATGTATCAATTCGACTTAAAATATTTATTTAACTCTTAAAGTATTTATTTTACTAAATATTTTGTGCATTTAAATCGAAAACAGTGGTGTTTTAATTTTAAATCCTATTTTATGCCAAACTTTAGTAAGCGAAATATAATTATTTGTATGTAAAATTTCTTCTGTTAACATTTTATTCTTAACATAATAAATTTTTATAAATCAAATTATCAGCAAGTTAGAATAATGACTCGTTTTTTTAAGATTTTTTTTAATTGTTAATTCAATTTTATTTTTTACATTTACAAAATAAAGTGTTAAATTGATAGCATCGAACGTTCTTTTCCTTTTAAAAGTTAGATAATTACTAAAATCATTAATTTGTATAAATGATAACATTTTAAGTAAACAAAATTATTTTCAAATTGTTAATATAACAAAGCTTCCCGACAAAAGTAAAAAACAATAATATTATGAAAAACGAAAAAACAAAAATTTTATTAGTAGAGGATAATCAAAACCTTCGTTTGGTTTTAAAAGATTATCTCGAAATGTTAAACTACGACGTTACTGCTTGCAGCGATGGCGAAGAAGGAGCAAAAGTATTTGGGAAAGATAAATTTGATATGTGCATCTTAGATATTATGATGCCTGTTAAAGATGGTTTCACATTGGCTCAGGAAATTAGAAACATTGATTCCAATGTTCCTGTTATTTTCTTAACTGCACGTACGTTAAAAGAAGACAAAATTAAAGGGTTTAAAATTGGTGCCGATGATTATATCACCAAACCATTTTCAACAGAAGAATTAAGTCTTCGTATTGAAGCTATTTTACGCCGTACTCAATCGGTTAAAATTTCATCTATTCTTGGAAAACAGGAATCGTTTAATGTTGGTATTTTTGCATTCGATTACAATGCGTTATTGCTTAAATCACCTTCTATTAGCCGTAGTTTAACCCGTAAAGAAGCGGATTTATTACGTTTGTTATGTATGCACAAAAATACTTTAATCCCACGCGAAATCATTCTAAAATCAGTTTGGGGCGAAGATGATTATTTCATTGGTCGTAGTATGGACGTGTTTATTACAAAACTTAGAAAATATTTGAAAGAAGATCCAAACGTTGCTATTAAAAACGTTCATGGTTCAGGTTTTAAACTCGAAGTTATCGAACTTGACGAAGAACCCGGTGTAGAAGACTAATTTATTTTAATCTTTTTAAAAAGGACTTATCCAATATTGGATAAGTCCTTTTTTTGCCTCAGTTTTGTATCACTCACCTAAAAAGGCAACTTAAAATTACACCAATACTATTTACTATAGCTTATCTATAATTATGTCATTCCGAGACTTCATACAAAAATTTGGAAATAAAGGGTTAATGACATTAGGAGAATTTACCGACCTTTGCAACTTCACATACACAGTGTAGCCGAGTTCCGAATAGTGCTTTTTGCCTGCTTCCGAGTGTGGCTCCA